>JAYSZS010000407.1:0-3109 GCA_043737935.1 Propionivibrio sp.
GTAACTTCCATCCGCGGATCAAGGCTGGCGCGCACTGAAAATCACATCAGGGTATTGACCGGCTGGTCCATCAAGCAGCGCTTCCATTTTTTCCAACAAGTGCCGGTTGAAGAAGGCCAGCGAATAAGCGTTGATGATGTGGTGCGCCCGCTGGGCGTCGATCGGCCCGATTACGCGCAGCCAGCGCAGAAGAGGCGACCAATACGGGATGTCCGTCAGGTTGACGTGGAACATTCCGGGTACTTGCACGAAGTAGCCCGCGCCACGCAAGTTCTCGAACACCGCCCGCATGCTGGCCAGGTGTTCGCTGATGTCCGCCTCTGACCAGCCGCCGGAGCGGCGTCGCTCCAGCCGCATGGTCTCTGCGTCCCGCGTGATCCACATGGCGTTCTGCCTCAAACCCGACTTAACCACATCGACGGGCATAGGTGCATCCATGAAAAGACAGGCCCGCAAGCGCGGCTCCAGCCGGCAAGCCTCACTGCCGACAATGCCGCCGAGCGAGACCCCAAAGGTTCCGATGTGCAACAGGTCCAGCCGCCCGGTCAAGACCCTATTTGGGTCGGCCTGATTCAGCGTAGCGAGCTGATTGAGCGTAAAGGTGACGTCCTGCGCGAGATATGGGACGATGCCTTTCTCAACCGCGTGGCCGTTTAATGTGGGTGGGATAGCAGCCGGGCTATAGCTCTGGCGGATCAGGGGCATCACCCGCGCAAATAGTAGCGCGCCCACCTCGCGTCCAGCCGGGTAAACGATCGACGCTGCGGTATACGGCTGGTCGATGGCCGCAACGATGTAGCCGTGCGAAACCAATTCCTCGACCTGGAAGGTGTTCATCTGGCGAAAACCGATGGCCCCTTCCAGGAATATCAGCACCGGGTAGTTCGGCCTGTCATCTGCCATCGGTGCGGATGGGATGGCGTGGGTGGTGATATATTTAAACTGCCTAAAGAGAGCTTGCGGCAATGGCGTCAACCGCGAGAACGCCTTTGCCAGCGCGTCGGCGTCTTGCACATAGGGAGCGCGAGGCGATGGCGATGTCGATGATGAGGATGGCAATAGTGGGCCTGCCTTGGCGGGGTACCAGATTTGCACCATGAGCTCGCGGCGGGCACTCGCATCGGCGCTGAAGACCTCCGCTCGATTGGCGTCGACCCAGTGATAGGTCAAAGTGCCGACGCTGTACGGTCCGCTGGGTTGCGGGAAATGAAACACAGGCAGCACAATCGGCAGCGCGATGGAAAGTGTCAGCGCCAGTAGGCCCAAGCCGATGGCCAGGATGAGCGAAAGCCGACGCGCCCGCTTCTGTCCGACGGGCGCGATCAGCGTTCACCACGGGTCATAGGCGCCAAAGTTCCACAGGTGCCCTTCCAGGTCGAAGTAGCTAAAGCCGCGACCGCCGTAGTCTTCATCCCTAGTATGCATGGCGATGCGGGCGCCGGCCGCCTTGGCGCTGGCATAGACGGCGTCAGCATCGGTGAGGACGACATATGCAGACTGAGTTGAACCTTCGCCGATCTTGTCAGGCTGCTTCACCATGAGACCGAACTCCGTCTCGTCATTAAGAACCGACACAAGCATGATCATGCCGTTGCCAAAACTGACTTGCGCGTTGGCAATCGTGCCATCGTTGTTAGGCGCCACCAGGTGCTTCTCAAAACCAAAAGTGCGGCACAACCATTCGATTGCGGCGGGTGCGTCGCGGTAGCGAAGTACTGGGATGATGGTCGTTTTTGTCGTCTTTGCAAAACCGGGCATGATGAACTCCTTCGGTTGAGGTCACGCGTTCAAACGGGCGGTCGAGCTGTTCAGTATCGGTCATGCAGGCCTCGCCGTTGCCGATTGCGAGCTCTTTTCCCTGATCCGCGACATCAGAGCGCTCCACGATTTGGCGAACGCCTCGACACCTTCTTGCTGCAATCGCGCGGCGAGCACTTCATCGTCGACACCTTCGCGCCTGAACTCCTCGAGCACCGCTTCGGCGTAGCCACCATCGGCAGGCAAGGCCGCGCCGACCTTGCCGTGTTCGGCAAAGGCAAGCAGAGTTTTCTCCGGAATCGTGTTGATAGTGCCCGGTGCTGCGAGTGCCTCAACGTAAAGCGTGTCGGCGGCCGCGGGATCCTTGGCGCCGGTGCTGGCCCAGAGCAAGCGCTGGGGTCGGGCTCCGACTGAAGCCAGCTTCTGCCAGCGTTCGGACGCGAGCAGATCGCTATATGCCTTGTAGGTTCGCATCGCGATCGCGATGCCGAGGCGGTTGTGGAACTGTGGCGAAATTTCTTCTTTCGCCGCGACGTCCCACCGGCTGACAAAGAGCGAGGCGACGGATTCGACCTTCGGGTCGAGACCTGCTTTGAGGCGGCGCTCGATTCCGCGCAGATACGCTTCGGCCGCAGCAACGTAGTGTTCGCGCGAGAACAGCAGCGTGACGTTGATCGGGATGCCGTCGAAGATCGACTGCTCGATTGCCGGAATGCCTTCAGGCGTGCCGGGGATCTTGATGAAGAGGTTGGGACGCGCGGCTCGCGAATGCAGTTGCGCAGCATTCTTGATGGTGTTGGCGGTATCGTTCGCGAACAGCGGAGAGACTTCGAGCGACACCCAACCGTCCACGCCATCGGTGGAATCGTGGATAGGGCGGAACAAATCGGCGGCCTGAGTCAAGTCCTCCAAGGCTAGTTCGAAGAACAACGCCTCGCTCGACTTGCCAGCAAGCGTTTTTTTGCGGATGGCGTCGTCGTAGAAATCGCCATTTTTGATAGCTTGATCGAAGATTGTGGGATTCGAGGTAAGCCCGGTCACCGCAAACTCCCGAATGTAGCGGCTAAGTGTACCGCTCGTCAGTAGCGCGCGCGTAATGTTGTCGAGCCAAAGACTTTGGCCCAGATCGTGAAGTTGCTGTGTAGGGTTCAAGATGACTTCCTTTGCAGAATTGGATTGCGCCACCGGCCATCGACTGCGATGAGCGCATCCGCAATTTTCGGTCCCCAGCTATAGCGCCGGTAGGGATAAACCCGGTGGTGGTTAGTGAGAACTGGGTCGACAACCGACCAAGCGGCCTCAACCGCGTCCTCGCGCGTGAACAGGGCGCCGTTACCGGCCATCGCGTCAC
>JAYSZS010000408.1:0-3102 GCA_043737935.1 Propionivibrio sp.
CGACAAGACACTTCCGATCCCAAGAAAAGCATGCGACACAAGCGCAAAGTGATAGGCTGGGATGATGATGCTCGCAGGGATTTGCTCGGGCTGACCCAACTATGATGTGCGAGTGCGATTGCCCTGGGCACTGATCTTGGCCTGATGGACATCCAGACCGAGCCTCGTCGAGAGTCCACAACGGCAGGAGATGTTTGCCATCGGCCAGGTCGTGGATATGCGCATTGATGTCGCGCCACAGTTGCGCCCGGCGATAGCTGGGTATCGATGCCCGTGTAGGTGTGGGGGGCGAGGCCAGGGAACTCCAACTGGGGACCAGTTCCGGCGATACCGCCCTTGACACGGCGGCAATGGACGCCGTGCTCGGCTGGCGATTTGTCCTGGCCCGCCGGGGTGAGCAGGCCGTCGAAGCCTGGGTTCGCATCCCGCTCGTATTTCGCCTGAACTGAATGTCGCCTGCGGCTCGTTGATACCCATTTCACTGCTGATACAAGCGCAATCGGATCAGGTCAGCAGGTTCGTCGATTTCGTGCCGAATAAATTTGAACACTGCACTACGTCACTTCTCTCTTCTCTCCACCTGGGCAACGCTGACAGATACGCCACCTCCCCAAGTCGATTCCATAAAAAAACCCGAGCAGTATTGAACTCGGGCTTTGTCAAGGTTTAAGCGGTTAGGCCATCAGCTATTACCGGGGGTCTCGAGCGGACGTTTCGGGCGCCGATGTTGTCGTTTGAGAGGTCGACCATCGAGTTTTCCTTCCTGTGGCCGACCATCAGGCCGCGAGCTGTTGTTATTTACCCCCTTGTTGCGTTCGGGTCGACGAGTCTGTCCAGAAATGACCGTGCGCATCTCAGACTGCCGCTCCGGCGACCGGTCTGATTCGCGGTTTCCAGGGGCCGTACGAATTTCGAGTTCGTTCAACTCATCCCACTGCTCATCGGTGCGATCCCGCTCCGGGATGGCAAGAAGTTCTCGAATCCGCCGACGCGGATCAATAGGTTGTGGATCATTCATAACACTATTATGAACTATACGATAGCCGACATTCAACACTCGTAATAAATCAAGTGTTCCGAAAATTGAAAACGATCCAATGTGGGCGGCATTCAGCCCTATAATTCCTCTCTTTTTTGAGTCTGCCTCATATGTGGTTCAGAAACCTCCAGATCTACCGTCTGCAAAAAAACTGGGCCAGCAATGTCAGTCAACTTGAAGAACAACTATCCACGCTGACCCTGCCACCCTGCAGCGCAGGCGATTCGCGGAGCATCGGCTGGATCTCGCCGTGCGTCGCTGGCACGCTCGTCCATGCCGTCAACCGGCAGTGGCTGCTGGCGCTGGGCATCGAGCAGAAGCTGCTGCCGGCCTCGGTGGTCAGGCAATTTGCCAATGAGCGGGCGATAGCGATCGAGGAGAACGAAAGTCGCCGCGTTGGCCGCAAGGAAATGCGCGAACTGCGCGATGCGCTGATCAGCGAATTGCTGCCGCGTGCCTTCATTCTCCGCCGCACGACCTTTGGCTGGATCGATCCGGTCAACGGCTGGCTGGTGATTGACGCCGCAGCGCCGGACAGGGCCGAGGAGTTTCTCGAACATCTGCGCAAAGCGATCGACAACTTGCCGGTCAGGCTGCTCAAGACAACGCAATCGCCTTCAGTGGCGATGACGGGCTGGGTAGCCGATGGCGAGGCGCCAGGTGAATTTACAATCGACCAGGACCTCGAATTACGTTCGGCCGAAAAGGCGACGGTGCGCTACGTCAAGCACACGCTGGAAGGCGAGGAAATCCGACAGCATATAGCGGCCGGCAAGATCGTGACACGACTGGCGCTGACCTGGGGCGAGCGTATCTCCTTTGTGCTCAATGAAAACCTGCAGATCAAGCGCCTCGGCTTCCTTGACATACTTAAGGAAGAAGCTGATGGTCAGGCCGAAAACGAGGAGGAACGTTTCGACATCGATTTCACCTTGATGACCGGCGAGGTTGCGCAACTGCTCAATGATCTGCTGGAAGCGCTGGGTGGCGAACTGGCCAGTGAAAGCTGAGCAACTGCGTAAACGCTTTAAGAATGATCAAGGTGCAGGTGAATTCATCACCCACGGAAGATGCCAGCGCGCCCCGCCAAACCGCGTGGATCCTGTATCTGATCGAATGCCTGGACGGCAGTACCTACACCGGCATCGCCATCGACGTTGCTGCGCGCTACGCCGAGCATTCCAATGGCAAGAGCGCCCGCTATACGCGCGCTCACCCGCCGTCCCGATTGCTGGCCAGCATTGAATGCCCCGATCGCTCAAGCGCAGCAAAGGCCGAATACCGGATCAAGCAACTCAAGGCCCGGCGAAACGTAAATTCCTTGCCGGTTTGATTCCCTGGACGCATGAATTCACCACCTCCGCTGTCGCTGAAAAAAAGCCCTGAGAGCTTGTGAAAAATGCTTTACCCCCACCGCAGAGGCGCAAAGTGGCAAATGTGACGCAAAGAATGCTTTTGCAAGCAATGAGTTAACTTTGCGATTTCTTTGCCCCCTTTGCGTCTTTGCGGTGGATGTTTGATTTATTCACAGCCTCTAATTGGTGTGTACAGGGCTTGTTATCCTTACTGAATACGCTTAATCGAATAATCCCGGCTGCAGCGGAGCAAGGTTTTCACGCTTGACCGTAAATTTTACTGGCAAACCGCTGCGCCCGATGGCTTCCACCAGCATGCGATCGGCACAGGTCTCGGCCAACACCCGGACGTTGTAACCGCCATGTGCCAGTTTTCCAGCACGTCCAATGTAGCTTGCAACTGAGCCGATTTGCGGAAGCCAGACAGATTTTTTTCGTGCCAAGATGGATGTCGCTCGGAAGGAATCAATGCGCAAAGGCTACTACGGGCGCATGAAATAGCCATACTGTGCATTCATCCAGCAAATTGCAAGGCTCAATCAACCCTGAAACCCGGCGAACATCAGCAAATCTCATTTTAAAAATCATGCCTGATCGCCAACGGTGCGGTTAAAGGACAAGAAAGCGAAAGGAGGTTATTTCAGCCGGTATCGTGCGATTCAGGGTCTGGACTTTTGCCCCTAAAGCGCATCAAGTGATTCCAATCAT
>JAYSZS010000409.1:0-3100 GCA_043737935.1 Propionivibrio sp.
GCGGACAGTACCTGTGCGCAAGAGCACGGCGGCCGAACCGGCATTGATGGCCATCTATCAGGCCCTGGCCATCAACCCGGCCCCAGGAGGAAGCAAAAAACTGATCAACTGACGGCCAATTCACGAGCTAAACGCAACAGATCATCCATTACCACAGCGTCCGAATTACTAAGCATCAGTCGTCGAATGGCAGTTACAAGGGCACCGCGCACATGGCGATTCCGCGCGCCGGCAAGCTGGCCTGCCACGGCTTCGAAGCTAAACGCCCGAAAGAAAGGGCGCTCCCGCACGTTTTGCCACGGCTCGCGAATATGCAGCGGCTCGCGGAAACACCTGCCAAATTGTATGGAAAGCACCTTCCAAACGCGTTTTTGAATGAAGTAAGAGAACTTCTTCGTCGATGCGGCCTTGGTCACATGGGCGATATTTGACACCCATTGATCAAAGCTAACTCATGTCACGCTGTAAGGCGCCGCGCCGACCATGCCGACGTTTCAGCATCAGCGCTTATCCTTCGCGAACTCGCCCTTTAAACAGACTGGGTATCGGCGCTAACACCCCCGTCCGCGCATGGTCGCTGACCGCTCGCGCTGCCGGATGCGTTAGCCGCCGTTCGGCCGAAATAAGGAAAAAACGCTCGCGAATCTCGTTCGTTTCGCCCAGCTTGACGACCTTGTAGTGCGCCATCACGTCCGTAACGCTGGCCCCCGGCGCAGGGAATACTCCCGCACCCGCTTCGCCGAAAACCTTCATCAAAACGCTTTCGTCGAACTCGCCGACAATACGCACACGCTTCCCCAGTCGCTCCAGCCAGCGTGGTAGTGCGCTGTGCAGTGCGCTATCATCTCCGGGCAGCAACAGCGGCGCGCCATCCAGACAATCCGGGAAGCCACCCGACAGTCGCTCAGCGAGCGCGGGCGCTGCCATGAAAGCCACCCCCGATTCGCCGAGTGGATGACTGTAGCCCTTGATCTCCGTACCCGGTGGCATGGGGCGGTCAGCCAGTACCATGTCGAGACGGTGGATCGCCAACTGGGCCAGTAGTCGGTCCAGCCGGTCCTCCTGACAGATCAGTCGCACCGCTTCGGGAAGTTCCAGCACCGGCCAAAGCAGGCGATGAGCAATGAATTTAGGCACGACGTCGGCGATGCCGACGCGGAAGGTGATGAAGCGCTCCTCGGCACCATTCTTCAGCAAGTCCTCCAGCTCGGCCCCGGTCTGGAATATTTCCTCGGCATAGGAAAGGGCCAGTTTGCCCGTTTCGGTCAGTTCCAAACGGCGCCCGACGCGCCGAAAAAGCGCGACGCCCAGCTTTTCTTCGAACTTGGAAATTTGCCCGGAGAGCGTCTGGGGCGTCAAATGCAGTTGCTCCGCCGCGCGGCTGACGCCGCCCCAGCGGACGATGCTGACGAAGTAGTTTAAATGCTTGTAGTTGATCATGCTCAATCCTTTCGACCTATTGTTCGGTTTTCTCGATTATAACGAGTCTATATATCTGTTTGTGCCGAACAGTTAGCACATTCACAATACGGTTTGTGAATACCAATCCAACCAGCGGAATGTCATGAACTTGCAAATTCAAGCCATGCTCGGCGGACAGCTCGCAAAGAAGAGCATCCAAGCTTTCGGCAAGGTCGGCGGCGGCATGACAAATCATGGCTTTGGCCTCCACCTGCGCGCCCGGACAAATCGCCCGGCGCAATCACGCCGGCGAACGGACAATAAGCACGGCCATGCTGCGCGATTCTTTCCGCAATCTGCTCGGTCGCGCCCAACCGAAACAGGCGCAAATTCGGCAACAAGCGGCCAGGCTCGACGCCGGACAGATCATGGCGCTGAGGCTCGGCTCCATCGGGAGCTTGCATGATGGCGAACGTTGAGTCCTTTGCCACCGGCCCGATGTGGGCCGGATTCATTGCTTTCGTACTGGGCATGCTGGCTCTCGACTTGTTCGTCTTCGGGGGCCGCAAGGCGCATCGGGTCGCAGTCAAGGAGGCTCTGGCCTGGGTGACTGCTTGGGTCTGCCTGGCGTTCGCGTTCGCCGGGCTGCTGTGGTGGTATCTGAATGATACGCAGGGCGCCGAAGTGGCGCAGCGCAAGACGCTCGAATTCATTGCCGGCTACCTGATCGAACAGTCGCTGTCGGTGGACAACATGTTCGTATTTGTCATGATCTTCGGCTTCTTCGCCGTGCCGCCCGAATTACAGCGTCGCGTACTGCTCTATGGCGTGCTCGGCGCCATCGTCATGCGCGCCGGCATGATCCTCGCCGGGGTCTGGTTAGTTTCGGAGTTCACCTGGGTGTTGTATGTCTTCGGCGCTTTTCTGGTGATCACCGGCATCAAAATGCTGATCTTCGCCGAGCACCAGCCTGACCTGGAGAAGAACCCGCTGCTGCGCTGGCTACGTGGTCATCTGCGCATCACTCCGGTCTTCCACGGCGAATCCTTCTTCGTTCGCCAGAACGGTATCCTGTGGGCAACGCCGATGTTTCTCGTGCTGGTTCTGATCGAGGTTAGCGACGTGGTATTCGCGGTGGATAGCATCCCGGCGATCTTCGCCGTTACCACGGATCCCTTCATCGTATTTACCTCGAACATCTTTGCCATCATGGGTTTGCGCGCGCTGTATTTCCTGCTCGCCGATATGGCCGACCGCTTCCACCTGCTCAAGTATGGCCTGTCTCTTGTGCTGGTCTTCATCGGCGGCAAGATGCTGGCCGCGCCATGGTTCCACGTGCCGATCCAGTGGTCGCTGTCGATTGTTGCCGGCATCATCCTGATTTCAGTGGTGGCGAGCCTGACCTTGTCGATACCCAGATCTGTCGCCGTAGGAAAAGAAGCATGAAGCATCCCATCGAACATCCCGCCTCCGCGATTAGCCAACGCGACGAAGATGGCCATCCCGCCGACGCCGGCTTTTGAAACCTCTTCTTTCAACATCAGGAGACTGACATGAACCCTTCCAGAACCCAAGCCATCGCCCTGCCGCAACGCGGTGCCCAATCCGTGCTCGCCGCCAACAGGGTGATTCGCAACACCTATATGTTGCTCTCGATGACGCTGCTGTTCGCTGCCGTCACCGCCGCTACATCGGTGGC
>JAYSZS010000410.1:0-7229 GCA_043737935.1 Propionivibrio sp.
ACAGGCAAAAGCAGCACCGAGTTTGCAGCGCAGCTCGCCCAAGTCGCCCTCGATGCCACCGAGTGGCTGGAAACGCTGTGGAACGTCGGCTACATGGGCGCGGGCAGTTTCCCCGCGCAACCGCGTACGGCCTTTCCACTGATCGAGCTGGAAGATGTTCTCAAATCGGCGCTTTTTGCCCGTATCCGGGAAGGCAAGCGACCGCTCCCCTTCCCGCCGCCGACTCGGCAGGGCTTGCCCTGGCACGATCTGGTCGAAAGTCAGGAAGAAATACATGTCGTCGAGGCGGAAATTGTACGCGACGGTCAAGGTCAGACCATCGCTGCAATCATCGAAGCCTGTCCCGACTGGCAGATCGTTGAAGAAGTCGCCAGCGACCGTGAGTACATCGTTCAACATCGCGGCAAGGGGCCGCTTTTTAGGCTGCATCTCGACCCTGACACGGCCAGTCTGCGTCGTGAACCACCGCGCTGGATGCGCAGGATTCGCCTGCAGGAACGTGGCGGTTTTCGCAGCTACACGCTCGAATGGCCGCAACCGGATGAACACGTGCTAGACGTCGCACTGCGCGCTGCCACTTGGGAGCGTGCCGAATCGGAAGCCGCTCAATGGATCGCGACCAAGTACCCTGAGATGTATGGACAGGTAAACTTCGAGCGGGTCGAATAGTCGGAATGGCGCATCTACGGTTTTAAGGGTCCGGATTTTCTCGATAGTATGATTTGCACCAATCCAAAGTTAAACTGGCCGCTGTACACAACGGTCATCCGTCCCCAAGATCCCCTGCATGCTTGAAGTCTACAACCTTGAATGTGTACGCGGTGACCGTCGCCTTTTTGCCGGCGTTGGATTCCGGCTCGGCGCTGGCGAAATGCTTTATTTGCAGGGGGCCAATGGTTCAGGGAAAACCAGCCTGCTGCGCATGCTCTGTTCGCTGTCGCCCGCGGAGGAGGGAGAGATTCGCTGGCGCGGCGAATCAATCGGCAAACTCGGCGAGGACTATCGCCGCGAGCTGTGCTATCTCGGACACCTCAACGCCATCAAGGAAGATCTGACGCCGCTGGAAAACCTGCTGGCCTCGGCCAGACTGGCCGACGAAGCGCTTGACCAAGGCGCCGCGCTAGACGCACTGGAGCAGGTCGGTCTGGCCGGGCGCGAGGATCTGGCCTGCCGCTACCTGTCGCAAGGGCAGAAACGCCGAGTCGCCCTGGCGCGGCTGGTCAATGAGCGACGGGCACTATGGATACTCGACGAACCTTACGTGGCGCTTGATTCGTCGGCCATCGAACGGGTCGCCGGACTGATCGGCGCTCATCTGCAACGCGGCGGGCTGGCGGTGCTGACCACGCACCAGGCGGTCGCCGTCGCCGCCGGCAAGGTTCGCGAGCTGGTTCTGGCGCCGGGTGGGCGAGCATGAGCGAAAAATCCACCGCAAAGGCGCAAAGAGGCAAAGGTAACGCAAAGAAAGCCGATGACTTGACTTTGCCTCGCCTTCCTTTGCGCCTCCATTCTCCTTTTCTTTACGCTTTTGTGTTGGAAGTCTACGGTCGACTAAACGGTTCCTGTATGACGTGTGGGCCAGGAAGATGCTGAAACTTGTTCGTGCCATCATCAGCCGCGATCTGCGTCTGGCCATGCGGCGACGGGCCGACATCGTTTCGGCGCTGTTCTTTTTCATCATCGTCGTCAGCCTGTTTCCGCTCGGTGTTGGCCCGGAGCCGGAACTGCTGCGCAAACTGGCGCCGGGCGTGCTGTGGGTGACGGCGTTGCTCGCCACCATGCTCTCGCTGCCACGCCTGTTTGCCGACGACCATCGCGACGGTACCCTGGAGCAACTGGCGCTGGCACCGCAGCCACTGGGACTGATCGTACTCGGCAAGGTGCTGGCACACTGGCTGGTTTCGGGCCTGCCGCTGGCGCTGCTGGCGCCGCTACTGGGCCTTCAGTTCGACCTGGCCTCTGACGCCCTATGGGTGCTGACCTGCTCGCTGCTCATCGGTACTCCGGCCCTGTCCGCTATCGGTGCCATCGGTGCGGCGCTGACACTGGGAGTTCGCGGCGGCGGCGTGCTACTGTCGCTGCTGGTTCTTCCCCTGTATATTCCGGTTCTGATTTTCGGCGCTGGTGCGGTCGATGCGACGGTGACCGGCCTTGGAGCGCAAGCTCATCTGTCACTGCTCGGCGCACTGACGCTGGCTGGCGTTTTTTTCGCGCCGTGGCCATCGGCGGCGGCTTTACGAATTGCTTTGGAGTAAGGCAACTTAAATGCGAACCACCAAGTCACCAAGGCACAAAGTTTCACCAAAAAAGGCGAATTTCCTGGTGCTTCATGGTGTACTTTGTGCCTTGGTGGTTCGCACTTAGCTTTTTATCATGTCAAACAAACTCATCAACTGGTTCAGATTCGCCAGCCCGCAAGCCTTCTACCCGCTCGCCGGGAGGATGATTCCGTGGTTCTGGGCGCTGGCCGCCGTAATCGGCATTGCCGGCTTGTATGTGGGCTTTCTGGTAGCACCGGGCGATGCGCAGCAGGGCGAGGGCTACCGCATCATTTTCCTGCACGTGCCGGCGTCGTGGATGTCGATGTTCATCTATTTGGTGATGGCCTTCTGGGCTGGGCTGGGGCTGGCCTTCAACTTCCGACTGTCGGGAATGATGGCCACGGCGCTGGCGCCGACGGGAGCGCTGTTCACTTTCCTATCACTGTGGACTGGCGCCTTGTGGGGCAAACCGATGTGGGGTACCTGGTGGGTGTGGGACGCGCGCCTGACCTCCGAACTGATCCTGCTTTTTCTCTATGTCGGTTTCATCGCCCTGCAATCGGCGATTGACGACCCACGCCGCGCCGACAAGGCCGGCGCCATCCTGGCGCTGGTCGGCGTGGTCAACATCCCGATCATCTATTTCTCGGTGAAGTGGTGGAACACGCTGCACCAGGGCTCGTCGGTCAGCCTGACCAAATCGCCCTCGATGGCCATGACCATGCTCATCGGCATGCTGCTCTGTGCCCTGGCCTGCTGGATGTACGCCATCGCCGTCGCGCTGATGCGGGTACGCACCATCATGCTTGAGCGCGAGCGGCACACGGAATGGGTGCGCGAGGAGTTGAGAGAGAACGGTAAAGAGCAATAAAATGATCAATGCAACCCAGCGCAAAACATTCACCCCTTCCCCACTTATACTCCCGACGCCTTACTCCTCACTCCTCACTGACACTATGTACTGGAACAGCTTTTCCGAATTTCTGGCCATGGGCACTCACGGCATCTACGTTTGGGGCTCGGTCGGCGTCATGGCACTCCTGATGGCGCTGGAACCGGTTCTGTTGGTTCGCGGTCAGAATAGTCTCGTCGCGCGTCTCAAGCGTCAGTTTCGCGCCGAGAAGACCGATCGCTCAACACCATCCAAAGGTAAGCTTTGAAAACTCGTCACAAGCGTATCGCGCTGATCATCGGTGGGCTGGCCGTTCTCGGCCTCGTCGTCGCGCTGGTACTCAACGCCTTTCAGAGTAATCTGGTGTTCTTTTTCTCGCCGACGCAAGTGGCTGCGGGTGAGGCGCCCAAGGGCAAGTCATTCCGCATCGGTGGCCTGGTCAAGGAAGGCACGATCAAACGCGAAGCCGACGGCGTCACCCTGCGTTTTGTCATGACCGACACCGAGCGGGACATGATCGTCGCCTACAAGGGAATCCTGCCCGACCTGTTCAAGGAAGGCAAAGGCGCGGTCGCCCAGGGCAAGCTCGGCGAGGACGGCGTTTTCGTCGCCAGTGAAGTGCTCGCCAAACACGACGAGAATTACATGCCGCCGGAAGCCCTCAAGGCGGTTGGCGATGCACAGCAGCGCGCCGCTGCAAACAAAGCCGCAGTTGAGGCAACGGCCAAAACGGTGAAGCAGTGAGGCGTTGGGAGTTAAGCGTGAGGGGTTATGATTCGATGTACGCAAGAAACCACTGGAAAACCGAGCACGCCGTGAGAGGGAAGGTACCACTCGCTTTTACTCCCCCGACTCCTTACTCTTCACTCCTCACCAGGTTAAAACCTCATGATTCCTGAACTCGGTCATTTCGCTCTCATCGTCGGGCTGTGCGTGGCACTCGTCCAGGGCACACTGCCGCTGTTTGGCGCCCATTGGCGACGGCATGAATGGATCGCGCTGGCGCGTCCGGCGGCGATGGCGCAGGCGCTGTTGATGGCGGTGGCCTTCGCTTGCCTGACCACCGCCTTCGTTCAGAACGATTTTTCGGTTGTGTATGTGGCGCAGCATTCGAATACCTTGCTGCCCTTGCCGTATCGAGTGGCTGCCGTGTGGGGCGGGCATGAAGGTTCGCTGCTGTTGTGGGTCGTGATGCTGGTGATGTGGACGCTGGCGGTAGCTCTTTTCTCGAAGCAACTCCCGGACCCCATGGTGGCCCGCGTACTCGGTGTACTGGCACTGGTCACGGTCGGATTCCTGCTCTTTATCCTGATCACCTCCAACCCCTTTGATCGACTGCTGCCGGCTGCCGGGGAAGGGCGCGACCTCAACCCGCTGTTGCAGGATCCAGGGTTGATCTTCCATCCGCCGATGCTCTACATGGGCTATGTCGGCTTCTCGGTGGTCTATGCCTTTGCTATTTCCGCCCTGCTCTCCGGCCAGCTCGACGCTCTCTGGGCGCGTTGGTCTCGTCCGTGGACCACCGCCGCCTGGATTTTCCTGACGCTGGGTATCGCACTCGGCTCGTGGTGGGCCTATTACGAACTCGGCTGGGGTGGCTGGTGGTTTTGGGACCCGGTGGAGAATGCCTCGTTCATGCCGTGGCTGGTCGGCACCGCGCTGATTCACTCGCTGGCAGTGACGGAAAAACGCGGCAGCTTCAAGAACTGGACGGTGTTGCTGGCCATTTCCGCCTTCTCGCTTTCGCTGCTCGGCACCTTCCTCGTACGTTCTGGCGTGCTGACCTCGGTACATGCATTTGCCACCGATCCGCGTCGCGGCATCTTCATTCTCGTCTTTCTGGTTGCCGTGATCGGCAGTTCGCTGGCACTCTTCGCCTGGCGTGCGCCCAAGGTCGGGCTGGGTGGCCGTTTCGCCTTGCTCTCACGCGAATCGCTGCTGCTGACCAACAATGTGCTGCTGGTCGTCGCCTGTGCCACGGTCTTGCTCGGGACGCTCTATCCGCTGCTGATCGACGCACTCGGCGCCGGCAAGCTGTCGGTCGGCCCGCCTTATTTTGATTCGGTCTTTGCCCCCTTGATGATCCCGGCCCTGTTCCTGATGGGTGTGGCGCCGTTTGCCCGCTGGAAGCAGACCAGTTTCGGCGAACTGGCGCGCACCTTGCGCTGGGCCTTTGTCGCCGCTGCGGTGGTGGGAGTCGTGGCACCCTTCTTTTTCGGCGAATGGAAGCCGCTGGTGGCCTTGAGCCTGCTGCTGGCGACGTGGATCGTTTTTTCGGGGTCGCTCAACCTGGTTGAACGCGTGCAGTCGACGCGCGCCGGCCAGCCTTTCCTGAGCGCCGCGCTGAAGCAACCGCGCAGCTTTTTCGGTATGCACACCGCCCACGTCGGTATCGCTGTCTTCGTCGTCGGTGTGGCGATGGTCAATGGCTACCAAGCCGAAAAGGACGTAAAGATGGAGGTCGGCGATAGCGTGAGCGTCGGTGGCTATACCTTCCGCTTCAATGGCGTGCGGCAGGAAAAGGGGCCGAATTACGTAGCGCTGGTCGGCGACATCGATCTGCTGAAGGGCGACAGGACGATCCGCAAAATGTATCCGGAGAAACGCAACTACCTATCTTCAACGATGCCGATGACCGAAGCGGCGATCGACACCGGCTTCCTGCGTGACGTCTACGTTTCGCTCGGCGAACCCATCGACAAGGCCAGGCCGGACGCAGCCTGGGCCGTACGTGTCTATCACAAGCCCTTCGTCGACTGGATTTGGGGCGGCTGCGTACTGATGGCGCTCGGCGGCCTCCTGGCCATGACCGACCGCCGCTATCGCAGCCGGTCGCGCGCCGCCTCCAGCATCGACGCTGCGCTGGCGCAGAAAGCTTAAAGACACGTCATGAATCGTTTTCTGTGGCCGCTGATCGGCTTTGCCGTACTCGTTGTCCTGCTGGCCGTCGGACTCAATCTCAACCCGCGCGATGTGCCCTCGCCACTGGTGGGCAAGCCGGCGCCGCTGTTCTCGCTGGCCCGGCTCGATGCACCGGAGCAGAACTTCTCGCCGCAGGACATGCTCGGCAAGGTGTGGCTGCTCAACGTGTGGTCGACCTGGTGTGTCTCCTGCAGGCAGGAGCATCCGGTGCTGGTCGACATGGCAAAAAACAATAGGGTGACGCTGGTCGGCCTCAACTACAAAGAAGTACGTGGCGATGGCGGGCTGGATGCGGACAAGCTCGGCGCAGCGGCCGAAAGGAAGCTGGCGCTTGATCGTGGCAACACCTGGCTGAAGCAGCACGGCAATCCTTACCGCCTTTCGGTGCTGGACCTCGATGGGCGCGTCGGCATCGACTACGGGGTTTATGGCGTACCGGAAACCTACCTCATCGACAAGGCCGGCATCATCCGCATGAAGCACACCGGCCCGATCGGCCGCGACGATTTCTCCGGAAAAATCCTGCCGCTGCTTGCGGAGTTGTCAAAATGAGAATCTGGCTAACGCTATTAGTGCTGGCACTAAGCGCCGTCTCATTGCAGGCCAGGGAAGCCGCGCCGCTGGCAGCGGACGAAGCCACCGAAAAGCGTCTGGTCGCAATTTCATCCGAATTGCGCTGCCTGGTCTGCCAGAACGAGTCGCTGTCCGGTTCGCATGCCGAACTGGCCAACGATCTGCGCCGCGAGATTCGCACACTGATCCAGGCGGGCAAGAGCGACGCCGAAATCATGGACTTCATGGTCAGCCGCTACGGCGATTTCGTACGCTACCGGCCGCCGTTCAAGGGATCAACCTTGCTCTTGTGGTTTGGTCCAGGCCTGCTCCTGGCCGGTGGCCTCAGCGCACTGCTGTTCTACCTGCGCCGCCGTGACAAGGTGATCAACGATTCGCCGCTCAGCCCGGAAGAACAGCAACAGGCCGAGCGCCTGCTGAACGTCAAAGAACCACAAAAATGACTGCCATGACCGGTTTCATCCTCGCCGCCGCACTGCTGGTCCTTGTCATACTCGCCATTCTGATTTTGCCGCTTTGGCGTGCGCCCAGGGCCTCCAGTGCCATTGATCGGCGTCAAGCCAATCTGGACATCTTTCGCG
>JAYSZS010000411.1:0-3089 GCA_043737935.1 Propionivibrio sp.
GCCTTCGTCGCTGCCGGTATCTCCTTGCTGGTGGGTATGATTTCACCGCTCGGCTCGGGAGGCGACTCAAATGCGATCCCGCCAATCAGAATCGATACAAAGGACTCGGTCAGCACTTGCAAGCCGCCTGCCGCACTGAGTGACACATCGACGCCGCTCACGTTCCAGAAGCGGGTGTCGTTCGTTACGTATTTGTCGTAGGGTGCATGCACAAACACCCGGATCGACACCCCTTTGCCGTCCTTGTCCAGATCGTATGCCACGACCTCGCCGACCGTCAGTCGGCGGAAATAAACCGGCAATCCGACATCGAGCGAACCCAGGTTGGCAGCACCCAGCACAAACTCCCGCCCCGGTGTATCCGCCGTCACGATAGGCGGCACATCCAGCGCCACAAAATCCTCTCGTTTATTCGTTGACTCGCCAATATCCACCGCAATATAAGGACCGGCCAGCAAGGTGCCGAGGCCGCTTACT
Organism: Propionivibrio sp.; assembly: GCA_043737935.1. Classification (GTDB taxonomy): domain Bacteria; phylum Pseudomonadota; class Gammaproteobacteria; order Burkholderiales; family Rhodocyclaceae; genus Propionivibrio. The sequence continues at coordinate 478 of JAYSZS010000411.1, forward strand.
CCGCTTGCGGTAATGCGTGGCCGGACTATCCAGAAACGCGTGTCTTCCAGAAGAAAATCCGACGCCTCCTTGTTCAGCTCTACGCTCGCAATCACCTGACTGTGGTCCTCCGACAGCGCCACGGTTTTGACCAGACCAATATCGACATCCTTGTATTTGACGTGGGTTTTACCCGACTCCAGGCCCTCGCCCGTCTTGAAGCTGATGGTGATTGTCGGGCCGCGTTCAAGAATCACCTTGGCCGCCAGCCCGGCGCCAACCAGCACTGCGACGATCGGGATAATCCAAATGAACTGTGGCGCCCAGCGCCGCCGGGGCCTGGGAACAGCCGCCGGCAGGTTCGGCAGTTCAGATTCACGCCGCGTATCGGTCATTCCTGTTCTCCCCATCAATTTTCGGATCTGCCGGTTCTGACGTATCCCAAATCAGCCGGGGATCAAAACTCTGCGCAGCAAATAGGGTGAGTACCACCACCGCACCAAAGGCAATCGCACCACTACCGGCGCGAATCGACATCAAGCTGCCAAACTGTAACAGCGCGGCTAACATGGCAGCGACATAAACGTCAATCATCGACCAGCGCCCAACGGCTTCAAGCACACGGTAAAGCCGGGTTCGTTCGCGTGGCGCCCACAGCGAACGTCGCTGCACCGAAACCAGCAGAAAGGTCAAGGAAAGCAGTTTGGCCACCGGGATGGCAATGCTGGCGATAAACAAAATGATCGCCAGCGGCGGCGAACCCGAGGTCCATAAATAGATCACCCCGCTCAAGATCGTATCGTTCTCGCTACCGAAGAGCGAACCTGTTTGCATCACCGGCAAAAGATTGGCCGGAATGATCAACACATAGGAGGCGATCAATAAGGCCCAGGCGCGTGAAATGCTATCCGGTTTGCGAAAATGCAGACTCGAACCACAACGCGCACAGGTTAGCCCGTGCGCTTCCGGTGCAGCACGTTGCACCAGGCCGCAGGTGTGGCACGCGAGCACACCCGCCGAAGCCCCGGTGACCCGCGTCGTTGCGGCATTCATCGCAAAGCCCCCACACGCGCCCAGAAAATGCGCACATCAAACCCGGCCACGGCAGCTGACACCGCGAACATCAGCAAAACAAAAGACCACAGCGCAATGCCCGGAACCACCGAGGCCATGGCCGCCAATTTGCTGATCGTCACCAACAGCCCCAGCATGAACACCTCGACCATGCTCCACGGTTGCACAGCGTGCATCAATCGGAACACGCCCGGCACGGCGGGCGGCACATGCCCCAGTTTGAGCGGCAGGAGAAGATAGATGAGTGCGCCGATCTGCAGTGCCGGCATCAGAAACGTGGTGATGAAAACGAGCAGGGCCACGCTCGGCATCTCGTCGCGCAGCAGCACACCTACCGCGCCGAGCAAGGTGGTTGAGCTGGTCAGGCCGCGCGAATTCATGCTCACGATCGGGAAACAATTGGCGATAACAAATAGAACCACCGACGTCAGCGCGAATACCAGGCTGCGCTCAAGACCCTCCGGCTGGTGACGGTACAGATTACAGCCACAGCGCGTGCAGCGCGCCACTCCACCGGCCTCCAGCGGCACTTCGCGCAGCAGCAGATCGCATTCGTGGCAGACAACCAGTGCCTCTGACGACATTGAAAATTACCTAATTACAACGCATTGTCGGAGCGCGGATGGTAGCAGCCAATACAGCCCCTGGCTAGGGACTGTTGACCGGGCGATTACATGCAGGTTTTAATCATTATGACAGGGCTCAGTTAGCCTTGATTCTGGCAAGGAATCGTCGTCCAGGCGCAAGCCGGGCGTCGCTGTCGGGACTTTCACGTTAAAGTACGGGAATGGAAAGTCGATAGCATGACAATGAACAGCCCTCTCCAGGCAGAGAACTTTTTCCTTCACCAGCAGTTGGAATCCCTGCTGAACGAAGCGCGTATCAATGATGACAAGATGCGCCGCTTCGATCAGTTCGAACGCCAGTTGATTGGCGCCGGTTCCTTGCGCGAACTGCTTCACCTGCTGCTCAGCGAAAGCAAACTCACGTTCGGCCTTGAGTTCGTCAGCCTCGCGCTGGTCGATCGGGAAAACGAGGCGAGCCGGATTCTGGAAAGCGGGCGGGGGAGCGATACCCCTTGCAGCGGACTGACTTTGCTGCCGACGTCGGTCTCGCTGGAGGCAGTTTATGGCGGAACGCCTCGTCCTTTTCTCGGCAACTTCCGTGAGCCGCAGCACCAGTTGCTGTTCAATGCTCCGTCGGCTGCGATTGCCTCGGTGGCCCTCTTGCCGCTGACGCGAAAGGGTGAACTGATCGGCAGTATCCACTTTGGCAGTGCCAACCCCGATCGTTATGTCGCCGGTTGCGCAACCGACTTCCTTGAGCGACTGGGTGAGATCATCGCCCTTTGCCTGGAAAGTGCCCTGATTCAGGAAAGCCTGAAACTGGCAGGGCTGACTGATGCCTTGACTGGGGTGCCGAACCGCCGTTACTTCGAACACCGCTGCCAGGTCGAAATCAGCCAGGCTTGCCGCTACCGGCATGCGCTGGCGTGCATGTTCCTCGACATCGACAGATTCAAGCGGATAAATGACACACATGGCCATCAGACCGGTGAT
>JAYSZS010000412.1:0-3086 GCA_043737935.1 Propionivibrio sp.
CGCAAGCGAGAAGCGGCCCCAGCGAGGACAGTTTTTGCCGGATTTGCAGGCCCATAGTTCAACTATGGGACAAAAAGCGGGTGAAAAATGGACCGCTGAGGCCGTTTCGCAGCCGACGATCCCCAAGTCCGACAGGCTCCTAGGCGCCACTCGCCAGCGCTGCCTCAAGCCGCCCTCGGCTTGCCGCACGCAGCCGCTGCAGGCCCAATTCTCGCGCCATGGTGATCAAGGCGTCTTCACCGCGGTGCCCCTGTCCGCGAATCTGTTGGGCCAGTGAGGCCAGCTCTTGCATGCAGATCTCTTCTACACCCCGGCATGCGGCGTCCTCCGACGGGGCCCGATACGGCACCGCAGAGCCAGGTTCGATGTGCTTGGGCCAGTAAAACCTGCCGACGCCGTCCTCTTCGGTGGCAGCGAACTCATCCGCGGCCCGCTGTTCAACACGTTCTTGAATGCGGGCGCCGGTCCGGGCGAATCCATGCGCTCGCGCGATCCTGCGTGCCAGCACGGTGTCGAGTATTGGACCTTCGACCTCGACGACATGCCTCACCATCGCGACGAGCATCCCTTCGTACCCAGCGTCGAAGAAGCGCGCCGCGTCGACCTGCGCTTCGCTGACGGCGTTCAGTGGATCCGCCTCTACGAATCGATTCGGATCGCGGCCTGCCTTCGGTGCACTGGCGGCCGCACCACCATTCGACGCCACTTCGACCGATCGCTCTTCCTGAGGTGACGAGTTCGCCGGCCCCGGTGGCACGACTGGCCTGGCGTGGTCATTGGTGTCTGGCGCTGCCGCCTTGGCGCGGGTGCTTCGACGAATTCCGGCGCGTGGTCGGCGCCGCGCCGGTACACGCCGTCCAGCACCCGGCAGTGCAGGTGGATGTTGAGATTGGCCGCGGACCCGAAGGGCTGGATCAGCGTGACGGCGCCGCTGTCGGCCTCGATCATTTGCAGACCACCTTGCAGGTGGTCGCCGACGCGCGCGATCTGCGCAGCCCCCCTGTCGGTGCAGGCGCGCTTCAGGGTCGAGGCCGGTCGGCCCGGCGCCGTGCGCGCCTGAATCGGGCGCCGGGCCGGCCATCGTCCGCCTGACCGAGGAACGTGACCAGGCCACGTTCCTCAAGGGCGATCAAGCCTTGCGGCGCGACGCAGCCAGACCCAGCAGCGCCAAACCGACCAGCGCCAGGCTCGTGGGTTCCGGCACCTGCATCTGCGTCAGCGTCAATTTGCCTTGCTTGACCAGCGTGCTGTCGAAGTGGCTGCCGCCGACGTTGAAGCCGAACGACTGGCCTGCCGTCAGGCCGGTGAAGGTGTAGGTGCCGCTGTAGTTGAAGCCGTTCGACGGGGGCGAACAGCAATTCGTCGGACCCGCGTTGACCAACGTGTCGCCCATGGTCGTGGTCAGGAAAGCCGTGACCCGGAAGAAGGAGTGAAAGCCGGAGTAGTCCCAGTCGAATTCGTAGCTGCCGTTGGCGTCGGCTACGGTGCGGATGGCCCAGGTCTGCGAAGCGAACCCGGCGCTGCCGGGTTGAGAGTAGTTCAGTGCTGCGACGTTGCCGGTCTGGCTGGCACTGGTGGTGCCCGGTCCCGTGATGCTCCAGGTCACGATGCCGGCTTGGGCTCCGATGGCTGCGCAGGCGGCTGCCGCGACGGCGGCTAGGCGCAAACCCTGACCAATCAATTGACGGTTCAACATGTAAATTCCTTCGACTTGGTTGTTGATTCAGCGGCCGGATGAACGCTGGAAAAGTACCAAGCATCTCTCGTGCCGTTGATAACTTTCTTAAAATTTCCTGATTAGCCCCCTGCCTCAGCCGCGCGAAGTCGACGCTCCGGATGTGGCTTTGTGTCCACGGAGTCGCGAATGAGACACACCAGAATGACCGACAAGTCAAATCTGCGGTTGAAACGGTACTGAACCTCGGCTAGATAGCGGCTAGCATACTTGGCGAAATCGAACGAATGATAGGTTCCAGCAAATGCGGTCTTCAGGTTGCCGAGAAATGTATTGACGGCGCGGAACTGTGGCAGTTTGACGCTTGCTGCGCCGCCGCCGGTAATGGTGGAGTTATATGTGGCACCAGCGGCGGTGACAGCCTGAAAGCACGACAGCCCGTCGCTGACGACCTGGGCCGAGGCGCACAGCGACTTGCGGGCCCAGCCGGCGATGGCGTCCTTGGTGAATTTGAGTTTTTGCAAGCACGCCAGTTGCGGGTGACCAGCGCTGTCAGTTTGGACCGCAGCGATGAAGGAGACCTTGTTTTCGGAGCCGCGCCCGCGCTTGCCACCGGGCAAGCGACCGCCCAAGTAGGCATCATCGACCTCTACGCGCCCGTCCAGACGGCGCGTGTCCTCGCTCAGGTACATCACCTGCAGCAACTTGTGCTTCATCAACCATGCAGCCTTGTAGCGCACGCCCAGGTGGCGCTTGAGTTCCAGGGCCGAGACGTTGTTCTTGGACTGAGTCATCAGGTGCATAGCCAGGAACCACTTCGTCAGCGGCAGCTTGGTGGCATGAAAGACCGTACCGCTGATGACGCTCGTCTGTTCCCGGCAAGCCGAGCACTGCCAGTAGCGCAGATCCTCGCGCACGAAAGTGCTGTGTCGGCTTTCGCCACAGTCGGGGCAGCCAAAGCCGTTCGGCCAGCGCGATGCCACCAGCGCTGCGTGACACAGTTCTTGCGTACCGTAGCGTTCCATGAACTCCGCCATAGGCAGACCTCGTTGAAATTGAACCTGGTTGATTGCCATCGCGCATCTCCTGCTTCGTTGATGCGCCTATCCTCTCACCCGACTAGCTCAAATATCGAGCTAGTCAGACGCCGAGGCGTAAAAAAGTCTAAAAAAGCCGCATTACATGACCTGATTAGAAACGAAGCTAAGCCGACTGCGGGGCCGGGTCGTTTGCAGGCACGCACGAGCCCCAATTCTGCTCATGCAACAGGGAAAACCCGATGATTCCGGGCTGTTCAGGCATCCCGGCCGAGCCCTTGCCAGCCATGGCTTAGCTTTGTTTCTAATCAGGTTACATGATCCGCTCTGCATCACGGAATATTAGAAGATACTATTGAAGATATCTTTAAATA
>JAYSZS010000413.1:0-3086 GCA_043737935.1 Propionivibrio sp.
GTGTCGGCTGTTTCGCCCGACTGTGAAAGAGTGACAACCAGCGTCTGTGGATCGGAGACGGATTCACGGTAACGGTATTCGCTGGCCACTTCAACGTTGCACGGAATCCCGGCAATCGCTTCGAGCCAGTAGCGCGCAACCAGACCGGCGTGATAGCTGGTGCCACAGGCGATGATCAACACTTGGCGGACATCGTTGAGCACTTCCTCGGTGTTGGCGCCAAACAGTCCGGGTTGAATGCTGCGCACCGCGCCGAGCATTTCGAGCGTATTGGACAACGCCACCGGTTGCTCGAAGATTTCCTTCTGCATGTAGTGGCGATACTTGCCGAGTTCGACGGCATCGGCGGAAAGATGCGACTCGGTCTCCAAACGTTCGACCGGCGTGCCATCAACCCGCGTGATGCGATAGCTGCCGCGCATCAACTCGGCGCAATCGCCGTTATCCAGATAAACGATGCGCCGCGTCACCTGCAGCAAGGCGGACGCATCGGAAGCCGCATAATTGCCGTCATCAGCCAGACCCAGCAGCAATGGCGAGCCTTCACGGGCGACGATGACGCGGCTCGGGTCGGCTTCGCGCAGCACAGCAATGGCATAGGCGCCTTGCAACTGGGCGATCGAGGCGCGTACGGCTGCGAAGAAATCCCCCCGGGTTTTCATTTCATGAGCAATCAGGTGGGCAATGACCTCGGTGTCGGTATCCGAAGTGAAGGTATAACCATCGGCGGAAAGATTGGCGCGCAAGGCTTCGTGATTTTCGATGATGCCGTTGTGCACCACGGCGAGGCCATCGGAGATATGCGGATGGGCATTACGTTCCGACGGCACACCGTGAGTTGCCCATCGCGTGTGAGCGATTCCCGTAGTGCCGGCAGCGCCGGTTTCCTCGACTTGCGCCGTCAGTTCAGCCACCCGGCCGAGCGCACGCAAACGCTGCAAGCCGGAAGCATTGATCAAGGCCAGACCGGCCGAATCGTAGCCTCGATATTCGAGCTTGCGCAGACCTTCGAGAAGGACGGAAACAATATTGCGGTCAGCGACCGCAGCAACAATTCCACACATGGTTAAGACCTGTCAGGAGTTAGGAGTTAGGAGTTAGGAGTTAGGAGTTGGGAGTTGGGAGTCGGAGGTCGGGAGAAGTACCAGGCAGGCTTTCGGTTTTTCTCCCGACTCCTCACTCTTTACTTTTCACTGCCTTTAACGGTCGCTTCCAGCCGCTAATGGAGGCTTGTTTGGCGCGCGAAACGGTCAGCGAGCCAGGCGGCGCATCCCGGGTCAGCGTAGTACCCGCACCCAGCGTAGCGCCGCGGCCAACGGTGACCGGGGCCACCAACTGAGTATCGGAACCGATGAAGGCGTCGTCCTCGATGATGGTCTGGAACTTGTTGGCGCCATCGTAGTTGCAGGTAATCGTTCCGGCCCCGACATTCACCCGGGTGCCGATGGTGGCGTCGCCGATGTAGGCCAGATGATTGACCTTCGAGTGGGCTGCAATCGTGCTTTTCTTGATCTCGACAAAGTTGCCGATATGCACATCCTCCGCCAGTTCGGCGCCCGGACGCAAACGCGCAAAGGGGCCAATCCTGCCATCCGGCCCAACCACGGCCTCCTCGACATGCGTGAAAGCGGCCAGACGCGTTCCGGCGCCGATACGGGCATTCTTCAGAACGCAGTTGGGACCGACTTCGACGGCTTCGTCGAGTTCGACCTTGCCCTCAAAAACACAGTTGACGTCGATGAACACATCACGTCCGCACGTCAGCTCACCGCGCACATCAAGGCGTGCCGGGTCGGCCAGGCGGACGCCCTGCTCCATCAACTGCTCGGCGGTGCAGCGTTGTGCAATGCGCTCCAGTTCGGCAAGCTGCACCTTGCTGTTAACGCCGAGCACTTCCCACTCGTTTTTCGGATTGGCTGTGCGGATCGGCAATCCCGCCGCAACGGCCATGCCGACGATGTCGGTCAGGTAGTACTCTTTTTGTGCATTGTTGTTGGACAATCGGGCAAGCCACTCGCCGAGACGGGCGCTCGGCATGGCCATGATGCCGGTATTTATTTCACGAATGTGGCGCTCCTCGGGCGTCGAGTCTTTCTGCTCGACAATACGAATCACCTGCCCGGCGTCGTTGCGCACGATGCGCCCGTAACCGTTCGGATCGGCCAACTCAACGGTAAGAATGGCCAGCGCATCCTGCGCGGCGTGGAGCAGCCGCTCCAGTGTTTCAGACCGGATCAGCGGTACGTCACCGTAGAGTATCAGGGTCGTTCCATCGCCCTTCAAATAGGGTAACGCCTGCTGCACGGCATGCCCGGTGCCCAGTTGCGGCTCCTGCAAGGCCCAGGCCAGATCAGGGGCATCCAGCGTGGCGCGGACAGCGTCACCCCCGTGGCCATAGACCAGACAAAGGGTTTGTGGTGACAGACGGCGCGCGCTATCGATGACGTGCTCCAGCAGCGGCTTGCCGGCCAGTGGATGCAGCACCTTGGGCAGATTGGAATGCATGCGCTTGCCCTGACCGGCAGCGAGGATGATGATATTCATTTTGAGTACCCGGTAAAACGGACTGGTGTGTTAGCAATCTTCCTGTCCGAAGAGGATGTCGCCCAGCATCTGCTTACCTTTGATCGAACAAACCAGTGCAGGATATTCTTTTCATGGATGCGTGTCTTGATATTAACAAGGTTCTTGAGGACAGTCAGCCGTACGCTGACCAGATCGTGCGCCAGACCGGTCTTGTCGGTCAGCCCGACGAGATTGCCGTAAACGTAGCTCTCCTCGGCCGGTGCACGCAGAATCCGGAGGTCGTTGTAGGACAGCGATTCCTTGACGACTTCCGGCCGGGGAACAATGGCGGGCAATGCGACGAGCCCCGACAAGGGCTCGTCGCGCATAGAGCTGTCGAGGGTGGTCGGCAGCGAGGTCACCTGCATGGGTTTTTGCAATTCCGGATTCAATGTCCACTCCCTGATCAAAACAGCCGCTACTATGCCATAGCCTTGTCTGAAGCTAAAGCAACCACAAGTAAAGCGGCTGTTCGCTTTGAACCATCAGGAAGCTGGCCTTACATGACGCGGGACTCGGGA
>JAYSZS010000414.1:0-3084 GCA_043737935.1 Propionivibrio sp.
TCTGCTTCATCGTCTTAACCCCCGTGATCGATCCCATTTCTTTGATGACATGACTAAAAGATCGTTCACTTCTCTTGCTACTTATTCAGTGTTTCCCTAAATACGTCTTACGCCAAGGATGAGAAATCAGGCGTTACGCGGGATTGCTCGATAGCCTGAGCGTCGGCTTGATGGTGTTTGCCCGTGACGCTTCGCCGTGCTTGAACAACAAGGTGGCCAGCCAGTTGCCAGGAAACACGCCGCCCTTCTGGAAGAACGAAAGCGGCCAGAAGATTTCCTTCGACGAACTACCGCTGGAGTCGGTACAATGTAGATCACGACCCGTTCTTGAATGCATCATGGCAGTGAGCAATGAAGAAGGCCACACGACCTGGCTCAGTGTCAACGCGCTGTCTGCCTTATCAGAAAACGGTAGCGTCCGCCGGGTGCTGCTGACGTTGACAGACATCCACGCTGAGAGAACCCTGCACAACGAGGTCAAACACCTTCAATTCGCGACCCGCTGACTGGCGTATTCTAACAATGATATGTCATGCACCTGCCGGAAAATGAAATCCATCGCGCACGCCGCTATGGCACGCTATTCACATTGGCGCGTATTGATTGAAACGCAGGAATTTACCGAAGACGGCCGGAAAGTGACGATTAGCGGCGCATAACCGAATACAACGGGGAAAACTCGGCGGCTCCGCTCGAACGCAGTAAGCTGCCCACCCACGCCCCTGAGGCCGGACGCAACCGCTTTTGTGTGGATAACGATATTGTTTAGACTTGCTGTCTCGGGTTGATCTTCAGGGCAATTCTTCTACCCTCAGCCATACGCTGCGGTTATCGCGCATTTCGCTGTTTCCCGAGCCCAGGTTTCGGCTGTCATTCCCCGATGCTTGCTGGCCGCTTCCGCCCAGTTCAATCCATTCGCCCAAACGCCCCGAGATCGTGGTCGACAAGCGCTGCGTATTGACGCTGCCGTATCCCTGATCACCAGGTGAATCAAATTGCGGACTGATCTCCAGCGTCACCCGTTCACCCACCAGATTCGGCACTGCAAAAAACCCTTGGCCGATGTCACGATAGACCACACTATCGGCAGCCACCCAGCCATTCGGGCCGAGCACCACCTGGCGCAGCGGCAAGGGCAGCGATTGCCCGATCTGGATAAAAGCCCGGCCACCATCGACAACCTGCACCGACTGACTGGCTTGCAGGTCACGGGTACTGCGTGAATCGTAGACCTGTGCATTGACTCTCGAATCACCGCTCCGCACTTCGATCCTCGTACTGCCCTGAATGCTGCCTGGGGGCTGAATGATGCGCACATTGTTGGCTACACCGACATTGCCCGCTAGCCCGGCTCCCTGTTGCCGGCTTACGGCATCACGATTCTGGCTGACGCGGATCATCAAGCGGCGGGTGGGCACGTCAATTGCCGAAAGCGCCTGTTTGATCTGCTCGATAGTGTTGCGCGAGGCACGAACAATCAACTGGTTGTTCATTCCAGACAAGGCGCCTCCCGGTTTGACAAACGGCTGAAGCGAGGGTAATACCTGCTCGACCATGCGATACCTGAGCGGTATGATCTCTATCACCTGCTGGGAAAACGCCGGTCCCGAAAAGACAAGCCAGACAAGAATCAGCAGTCGGCGCATGAATTACTCCTCAAGCAACAATTTGCCCCTGACCCCGCCGGACTTTCAAGCCAGGTGGGGCAGAGCAAGGTACTCCCGCGAACGCATCTCGGTCAACCGGCTGACGGTGCGGAAAAACTCACTGGCTTGCGTACCCTTGGTATAGAGCATCTCAGCCTCACAATCTGCCGTGACAATCAGTTTAACCTTGTGGTCATAAAGCACATCCACCAGCCAGGTAAAGCGTCGCGCCTCAGACGGCATGCTCGCCGACATCTTCGGAATGCCGGAGAGCAACACCGTGTGAAAGGCGCGAGCCAATTCAAGATAATCATTTTGTGAGCGCGGACCACCGCACAGCGACTTGAAGTCGAACCAGATCAGATCATTGCCCTGTCGCAAGGTCGGAATGGTACGGCCAAGTACCTCGATGCTGCTGCCTGGAACGTCCTCGCCGCCCGCCATTGCAGCGAAATAATCAGCCATTCTTTCTTCGGCTTTGGCATCAATCGGGTAATGATAGATTTCAACCTGCTCCAGAGTGCGCAAGCGATAATCGACGCCGGAATCAACCTCCAGCACATCCACTTTCAACTTGATCAAGGCGATGGTGGACAGGAAATTCTCACGCTGCAGACCATTAGGATAAAGCCGGTCTGGAGGATAATTCGAGGTCATCACGAAAACCACACCACGTGAAAATAGAGCTTCGAGCAGGCGACGAAGAATCATCGCGTCGGCTATATCGGAGACATGGAACTCATCGAAACATATCAACCGACATTCAGAGGCAATGCGTTCGGCCACTTTCGTCAGTGGGTCGCTCTCATTTTTGAAGGAATTCAATTGGCGATGAACATCCTGCATGAAGGCGTGAAAGTGAATGCGTCGTTTGCGCACATAGGGCACCGAATCGTAGAAGCAATCCATCAGGAAACTCTTACCACGCCCGACGCCGCCCCAGAAATAAACGCCACGCGGTACGGCTGGAGGAGAAAATACCCGACGCAGAGCGCTACGACGACCTACTTTGAAGGAAATCAAATGATAGTAGAGAAGCTGAAGCCGTTCGGCAGCGGCACGCTGCGCCGAATCAGCCGAAAACCCTCGCCCGGCCAGCACCGCCTCGTAGGCATCGAGCATACCGCGCTCAGGAACTCTTAAATCTCTGTGTGGCATAAATTACACTCGGCTAAACAGTGAGTTACCCCTCTGGCTGCCGCCCTACGGAGTGTGTGGCACTTTCCCTTCGTGAATACTGATCACAACAAGGTGCGCTGGCCTGATTCTAAAACATCGAGAGGGAAAAGGGCATGCCGATAGAGCATAAAAGTTGCGAAGACTTAATATAAGGGCAAATTCTCGATATTACTGCCGCTAGTAATGAACAATTATTCGCAGATGCAGAATTTACAAAACCGGGGCAGCGCCGTCTACTTTCTACGAAGGTAGCCCAGCT
>JAYSZS010000415.1:0-3083 GCA_043737935.1 Propionivibrio sp.
CGCAAGCCACGAGGGAACATGGATCAATAACCCGGCGATTTCGGGGTTTTTCCGCCTTCTGCGGGAGCAGGAATGGTGGCCGGTACGGTGCTCGGCGAGGTGGCCGGTACGGTGCTCGGCGCAGGTGCGGCTTTTTGTTGGGCAGGCGCCGAGAAGTCGACCTTCGGCGCAACCGAAATGGCCTTCTCGTTTTCCACGCTGAAGTTGGGCTTGACATGATAGCCGAAGATCATCGCGGTCAAATTGTTCGGGAAGGTGCGCACCGAAACGTTGTAGGCTTCAACCGCCTTGATGTAGCGATTGCGCGCCACCGTAATGCGGTTCTCGGTGCCTTCGAGTTGCGCCTGCAAATCGCGGAAGGACGCATCGGCCTTCAGGTTCGGGTAATTTTCGGCAACTACCAGCAAGCGGGACAAGGCACTGGACAGGCCGGCCTGAGCCTGCTGGAACTTGGCAAAGGCTTCGGGATTGTTGATCAGCTCCGGGGTAGCCTGAATGCCGCCCACCTGCGCTCGCGCCTGCGTGACCTGCGTCAGAACGTCTTTTTCATGGCTGGCGTAGCCCTGGACGGTGCTGACCAGATTGGGCACCAGATCGGCCCGCCGCTGGTACTGGTTAACCACTTCCGACCACGCCGATTTGACCGCCTCGTCGCCAGTCTGAAAAGCATTGTAACCGCAGCCGGAAAGCAGGCTGACCAGCACGGCGAGGACGGCAAGAATTCGAATACGCATGACAGTTCGCATGACAGTTTTCTCCACGAAGGAATGAACGAAGTGATTGTAGATGGTGATGCTTGCCTGGATTACAAGACGACGGGTGACGCTTCCTGTTGCGTTGTAATCTGACGCATCAACGCGCGGGCACGGCACAGATCTTCCCAGGCCTTGGCCTTGTCGGGCAAGGTTCTCAACAGATACGCCGGGTGATAGGTCACGATCACCGGAATTTCCTTCTCCCCGTCACGGTACGCCAGGGGCTTCCCGCGCAGGCTGGCCAGCGAACCCTCTTCGCCAAGCACCGCATGAACCGCAGCACGGCCAAGCAAAACAATCAGCCGAGGCTGAATGAGAGCGATCTGGCGCTTTAGATAGGGCGAACAAGCGACCATTTCAGCGGCTTCCGGTGTGCGGTTGCCCGGCGGACGGCATTTCACGGCGTTGGCGATATAGACACCCTCCCCACGCCTGAGCTCGATGGCCGCCAGCATGGCATCGAGCAACTTGCCGGCCGCGCCGACAAAAGGCTCGCCGCGCGCATCTTCTTCTGCTCCCGGCCCCTCGCCGATGAACAGCCAGTCAGCGTGTTCGTCACCCGCACCGGGTACCGTCTGTTTGCGCTGCGCACACAGCCCGCAGGCGCGACAGGCCTCAATGCTTTGCCGCAACTGATCCCAGCCCAGGCCGGCGATGTGCTGCGCGCGCTCAGGTCCGCATTCGACCAATGAAGCCCGGGTTTCGACGTTCAGCGCCGGTTGCGGTCCAGGTAAAGCCGCAGGGATGATCTGGGGAGCGGACGCCATTTTCGCACCGCGCACAACTGCTGGCTGCTCGCGCAAAATCCATTGCGGCGACAGCCCCATCTCGTCGAGCATCTGATTCCGGCTCAAGCTCATGCCAATACCTCCTCCAGCGCATGAGTCAGCACCAGCGCATCTTCACGGCCCTTGTCAGCCGGATAATAACCGCGACGCACGCCGATCTGCTGAAACCCGAAATGGCGATACAGCGTCAGTGCCTTTTCGTTCGACGGGCGTACTTCGAGCAGCAGGATCTTAGCCCCTCCGGTACGCGCCACCCCCATGGCGTGACGCAACAGTCGCGCACCGAAACCCATTCCCTGACGCTTCTCGGCCACACCGATCAAAAGCAGATGGGCTTCATCGACCACCAGCATTACCACAAAATAACCCACCAGATCGCCGTCGATGCGGCATACCCAGCAACTGTAGCCGTAACTCATCGAATCAGTGAAATTGCCACGCCCCCAGGGCAAAGGACAAACGCGGTACTCAATGGCCAGTACGTCATCGAGATCGACAGCGTTCATGGGCCGCAGCTCGATGCGCGGTTCGAACACGGCAGTCATTCAGGCCCTGCCCCCTTCTGCCAGCCGCTCGGCTACGGTCCGGGCCACCTTGTTGCGCACATAGAACGGGGCGGCATGGGCCGCGTCGATCCGTTCGCCGCGCTCAAGACGCGGCGCGGCGAGCCGGGCAACGGCTTCGGCGCTGGGCATCAATTCAGGAAGCCAGACATCGACAAAAGGAGACAGCCGCTGGCGCAACAGCGGATACGCTGTCAGACCGTTCCCGCAGGCCAGCCAGCCCCCGAATTCGGGCAAGGGCACCGCTTCGGGCCGGTATACGCCGATCTCGCCATGCACCTCGCCTCCATCAAAAAAGCCGAAATAAACCTCCCCCATACGTGCATCCAGTGCCACGATAACGCGTTCGCCGCCACTGGCCAACGCCATCGCCTCCAGGGTACCGACGCCAATCAGCGGCAGATCACGTGCCACCGCCAAGCCCTGGGCTACGCCGCAGGCGACGCGTAGACCGGTAAACGAGCCCGGCCCCATACCGAAGGCGATTCCGTCGAGGTCGGCAAAGCCCAGTCCGGCCTCGCGCAGAGTCGAAGCGGCCAGCGGCAGCAGGGTTTCGGAATTCGAAAGCCCGAGCGGGCAGCTCCGGGCCACAAGCGCTCCATCACACCAGAGTGCGATGGAACCGGGGTCGGTGGCGGTTTCAAGGGCAAGGATATTCATGGCATGTATTCTAACCGTCCTGACCCCATCGGGCAGGAGTACGCAGCATGTGAGAGGAAAGCCCTCAGGTCGGGTTAGCGCGAATGGCACTTACTTTAGCCCGATGACGTTGAAGTCAGTGGTGTAAGCGTTTGAATTTGAGGTGAGAAGGAGGTGGCTGACCCAGGGATTGATAGAATGATTGTTCTCACGCACCCAAACCAGCTTTCGGAAGGCCAGCCGTCATGGATCGTAATGCAAGAAACGTTTTTCAGCAACGTCAGCGCCACGTCGGACGCCGGATGCGGGCGACCGACGCGGTAGAGTTTTTCAACGTG
>JAYSZS010000416.1:0-7208 GCA_043737935.1 Propionivibrio sp.
GCTGTCGCTTTTACGGCCTCGCTCTTGCTGTAGCCCATGGGAACGATACACACCTCAAACGCGGCAATGGCCGGGGGGAAAACGATTCCGCGATCATCATGACCCTGTTCGATGGCCGCTCCGACGATGCGCGAAACGCCAATACCGTAACAGCCCATTTCTATGATCTGGCTTTGGCCATTCTCGTCGAGGAAAGTGCACTTGAGTGCTTCGGCGTATTTTGTGCGCAACTGGAAAATGTGCCCGACCTCAATACCACGGCATAGTTCGAGAGTGCCCTGGCCGTCGGGCGAAGGGTCACCGGCGACAACGTTGCGCAGATCGGCAACCAGCTCGGGTTCGGGCAGGTCTCGAGCAAAGTTGACGCCGGTGATATGGAATCCAGCGACGTTGGCGCCACAAACGAAGTCGCTCATCACAGCCACGCTGCGATCCGCAAAAACGGCGATGTTTTCGATACCAACCGGGCCGATATAGCCCGCTTTGCAGCCGAGTGCGGCAACGATCTCCTCATCGCGTGCAAAGCGGAATTCACCGAGGATTTTTTCCGCCTTGACCTCATTGAGATCGTGGTCGCCGCGCAGCAGGATCAGCGCGAACTGGACAGCATCGTTCTCGGGCAGAGGGTTACGCATGATCGCTATGGCCTTGACTATCTTGGTCAGCGGGACACCATGGAAGTCGGCTACATCATCGCACTTAATCTTGCCCGGCGTGGCGACCTGCTGCATGACCTGGGACGCCATACCCCGTGGCGTACCCGGTGCCATGGCTTCGGCCAGTTCGACGTTGGCGGCATAGTCCGAGGCAGGACAATAGGCCAGCGCGTCTTCGCCGGAATCGGCGAGGACATGGAATTCGTGCGAACCGGTACCACCGATCGATCCGGTATCGGCAGCAACAGCACGAAACTTTAATCCGAGACGGGTGAAAACCCGAGTGTAAGTCTCGAACATGTGGCGGTATTCACGCTGCAAGTCCTCAAAACTGGCATGGAAGGAGTAGCCATCCTTCATCAAGAACTCGCGTCCACGCATGACCCCGAAACGCGGGCGGATCTCGTCGCGGAACTTCATCTGTACCTGGTAAAAATGCAGCGGCAGTTGACGGTAACTCTTAATTTCCTTACGGACGACATCGGTGATGACTTCCTCGTGCGTCGGGCCTATGACGAAATCGCGCTGGTGGCGATCCTTGAAACGCAACAATTCAGGCCCGTATTTTTCCCAGCGACCGGACTCCTGCCACAGTTCGGCCGGTTGCACGGCCGGCATCGATAGTTCGATGGCGCCTGCGCGATCCATTTCCTGGCGGACTATGTTTTCAACTTTGCGTAGCACGCGCAAACCAACGGGCATCCAGGTGTAGATACCGCCGGCCAGACGTTTTACGAGGCCGGCACGCAACATTAATTGATGGCTGACGATCTCGGCGTCGGCTGGGGCCTCCTTGAGCGTGGATATGAAAAATTGCGAGGTACGCATAGGAATAGGATTTCTTTGGGTAAAGGGAGATTTTACAAGACAGACCAGCAGAGCGCGATGCCAATCGTGTTCTTTTGAACGATTCGGCGTGATCGGACATAGCGTGCTTTCCAAGCGATTTGAAATGTGAAAGAATGAACTTGACCAATAAATTTTGCAGGTATTTTAAAATGCTCGACCGTGAAGGCTATCGCCCGAACGTCGGCATCATCTTATGTAACGCAAAGAACGAGGTTTTTTGGGGCAAGCGTATCCGTGAGCATTCATGGCAGTTTCCACAGGGTGGCATCAAGCGCGGTGAAACCCCTGAACAGGCGATGTACCGGGAACTTCACGAAGAGGTTGGCTTGTTCCCCGAACACGTCAAAATTCTTGGCCGAACCAAGGACTGGTTGCGCTACGATGTGCCGATACACTGGGTAAAACGCGAATGGCGCGGCAGCTACAGAGGGCAAAAACAGATCTGGTTTTTGCTTCGTCTGGTTGGGCGCGACAACGATGTCTCCTTGCGCGCCTGCAATCATCCCGAGTTTGATGCCTGGCGCTGGAATCATTACTGGGTTTCGCTCGATGCTGTCATCGAGTTCAAACGCCATGTTTATGAGCAGGCATTGAACGAACTCGCACGCTTTCTCGATGCGGACCGTCAGCGTCGGGATGGTGGACGCGAGCGTGTTGTTGATGGAACAGGGAGCAAGCTTGAGCGCAAGACATAACTTGGGTTCTTCTCGGGCTACGTTGGTTAATTAACTGAAGTGGATTTCAATGGGTGTCGTGAAAGCTGTAAAGTGGTTTTTTTACCTTGCTCTGACATCACTGTCAGCACATTCTCTTGCTGATGCTTTCGATAACGAGTATGAAGAAAAACCCTGGGCAGAAATTGAAGTGAGGTTGCCGGCTTTCCCTGAACAAATTAATCTGATCCCGTTTCAGGTGGGTGCGATGTCTGACACCAAATACCTGATCGACGGCAATTCCCTGTCCGTTGGCTCTGACAGCGTATTGCGTTATACCCTGATAGTGATCAGTTCTGCAGGCGCTCAGAACATCAGCTACGAGGGTTTGCGTTGCGCAACAGCCGAGCGCAGATTTTATGCGTATGGCCGTTCAGACAAGACATGGTCAAAGGCTCGGAGTAATCAGTGGGTCAAAATTCAGGGCAGCACCAACCATCATCATGTAGAGCTTTACAGCAATTATTTTTGCCCTGTTGGTGCCGCTTATGTCAGGAACGCTGATGATGCTCGCAGGGTTCTGCGCAATGGCGGACAATCCGCGGTGATTCATTAGTTTTATCTTTCAGGCAGCCCACACGGCTGGATTCGCGATGCTTGATCCGCTGATTATCGAGTTTGACAAGGCGTTGCGTACGCTCTTTGCGTCAGCACCGAGTTCGCGCCTTTCGCCTGGGGCAGGGTGCGTGGAAGCGTCCTTGTCTGATGAAGACAGGGTGCATGCAGGCTCGCTGATGCGAATCAATCATGTCGGAGAAATCTGTGCGCAGGCCTTGTATCAAGGCCAGGCGCTGACTTGTCGCGACCCTGAAATTAGGCAGGCGCTTGAACAGGCCGCCTATGAGGAAACCGAACATCTGGCCTGGACCGAGCGCCGCATCGATGAATTGGGAGGACGTAAAAGTGTGCTCAATCCCCTGTGGTATCTGGGAGCGCTGTCATTAGGGTTACTTGCCGGCAAGCTTGGCGATGCATGGAGCCTGGGATTTTTAGCCGAGACTGAACGTCAGGTTGAAGCTCATCTTGATCATCATTTGTCCGAGTTGCCGGCCCAGGATGTCAAATCTCGTGCAATTGTTCAGCAAATGAAGGTCGATGAGGTCTCTCATGCCAAGACTGCAATCCGCCTCGGCGCGCGGGATCTTCCCCCCCAGCTAAAAACAGCCATGCGACTGGCCGCAGGCGTCATGACGCGTACCGCATACCACGTCTAAGAAATCCGACACTTTGCCTAATGCAAAAGCGCGTTAATCTTCTACGATCTCAAAATCATGGGTGATTGAGGCCGTCTTGCCGAGCATGATCGAAGCTGAGCAGTATTTGTCTTTCGATAGTGCTATGGCGCGTGCAACCACATCGGGTTTCAGTTGCTTTCCGCAAATGCGGAAGTGAAAATGAATTCCGGTAAATACTTTGGGTTCGGTTTCGGCGCGCTCTGCCTGCAGGCTGACTTCGCATCCAGTGATGGCATGACGCCCCTTCTTCAGGATCGCCACCACATCAAACGCCGTGCAACCGCCTGTGCCGGCAAGCAACATTTCCATCGGCCGTGGTGCCAGGTTTCGACCACCAGCTTCAGGCGCGCCATCCATTACAAAAGCGTGATTGCTTCCTGTTTCGGCCAGAAATGACATGCCACCATTAATCCATTTCACCTTGCACTCCATAACAGCCTCTTGCTATAAAAAAATTCATTCTAGCCTGAAAGGTACTTTGGCTATGATGATCAAGCAATGCTGCTATGCAGTATAATTGGCGTAGAATTAATATAATACGATACGTTTATAAATTTACTATTAAGTAATATATTTACTAAATATTTATTATGGTATTGTTTATAAACATATTTTATGTTATATTATTTAGGATAGTTACGCGCGTCATGGCTTCATGACGCATCGCACAAAAAAGGCTTGATTTTTAAATCTGGGTAGGGCATAATTACTTCAACTTGATGGTTTTTTCATTTCGGCGAAACGGCATGATACAGATTTGTCTCCTCCACCCTCCTCCTTTGGTGTGGATTTAACGCGGCTCCAACGAGTCGCGTTTTTTTTGTCCAAGATCAAATCAGCGATTGACACGACTCGTCAAATTGCAATAGGATACTCGGCTTCCCGTTATCAGGCTTACAAGGACGGCGTATTCAATGAAGACTTTCTCCGCCAAATCGCATGATGTGAAACGCGAGTGGCTGTTGGTTGATGCCACTGACAAGGTGCTTGGACGCCTCGCTACTGAAATTGCTCGGCGCCTGCGCGGCAAGCACAAACCAGAATTCACTCCTCATGTTGATACCGGCGATTACATCGTTGTGACCAATGTGGAGAAACTGCGTGTTACCGGCAACAAGGCCGAAGACAAAGTTTACTATCGCCACACCGGATACCCTGGCGGCATCTTCGAAACAAACTTTAACAAGATGCAACAGCGTTTTCCCGGTCGTGTCCTCGAGAAGGCGGTCAAAGGCATGCTGCCGAAAGGGCCGCTCGGTTACGCCATGCTCAAGAAAATGAAGTGCTACGCGGGTGACATCCATCCTCACGCTGCCCAGCAGCCGAAAATTCTGGAACTCTAAGGGATCGAAATGTCTGAAAATTTTTACTACGGCACTGGCCGTCGCAAGAGCGCCGTGGCACGTGTTTTCATGAAGCGCGGTACTGGCAACATTGTTGTTAATGGCAGGCCGGTTGATGAGTTTTTCTCCCGAGTAACGGGACGGATGATTGTTCGGCAGCCACTGGTGCTGGTCGAACAAACGGTCGGTTTTGACATTATGGTCAATGTGGCCGGAGGTGGTGAGTCTGGGCAGGCGGGAGCGGTGCGTCACGGCATTACCCGTGCTCTGATCGAATACGATGCCGCGCTCAAGCCAGCATTGTCGAAGGCCGGTTTTGTTACCCGTGATGCCCGTGAAGTTGAGCGCAAGAAGGTCGGCTTGCATAAAGCACGTCGTCGCAAGCAATTCTCCAAGCGTTAAGCGATACCGGATTTTATTGCTTTTCAGAAGCCGCCTTAGGGCGGCTTTTGTCTTTTTGGGTCGCGCAGACTATCATGGCAAACTGGTGAGGAGGATTTGATGGTCAAGGTTGGAATTGTCGGCGGTACCGGTTATACGGGTGTCGAACTGCTACGCTTGCTGGCACAACATCCTGCTGTGCAACTTGTTGCAATTACATCGCGCAGGGATGCGGGAACGGCTGTTACCAGCATGTTTCCCAGTTTGCGCGGACGCGTCGATCTCAAATTCGAAGATCCGGCGCTCGCCAATCTGAAGGTTTGTGATGTTGTCTTTTTTGCAACACCGAATGGGGTGGCCATGCAGCAGGCCCCGCAGTTGCTCGATGCGGGAGTCCGCGTCGTTGACCTCGCCGCAGACTTCCGCATTACCGATGTCGCCGAGTGGGAAAAATGGTACGGCATGCAGCACGCCAGCCCGCATTGGGTGGCGAAAGCTGTCTATGGATTGCCGGAAATTAATCGAACCGCCATTCGTGAAGCGCGTCTGGTAGCCAATCCCGGGTGTTACCCGACGGCAGTGCAATTAGGCTTCATGCCACTTGTTGAGGCCGGGTTGGTTGATCTGGATCATTTGATTGCCGACGCCAAGTCCGGAGTGTCGGGAGCCGGGCGCAAAGCCGATGTATCTTCCCTGTTCTCCGAAACGGCTGATAATTTTAAGGCGTATGGCGTTATGGGTCATCGGCACCTGCCTGAAATTCGGCAGGGCTTGTCGCGGATTTCCGGACTCGCGGTTGGTTTGACCTTCGTACCGCATCTGACCCCGTTGATACGCGGTATACATGCCACGCTTTATGCGAAAATCAAAGCGGAAGTCGATTTTCAGGCCCTTTTCGAGAATCGTTACGCCGGTGAGCCCTTTGTTGATGTCATGCCGGCGAAGTCTCATCCGGATACGCGCTCTGTTCGCGCTTCGAATCTTTGCCGTATTGCGGTTCACCGGCCGCAGGGTAGCAATACGCTGGTAGTGCTTTCAGTGATCGATAATCTCGTCAAGGGAGCGGCTGGCCAGGCTGTCCAGAACATGAACATCATGTTGGGCCTGTCGGAGACCCTCGGACTATGGCAACTCCCGGTGCTTCCGTAAAACTTAAACGTCTACGGCAGCGCTTCGGCATTAACGCGCCAAAGCTGGCGATAAAAACGCTTGCGGTCTGGTATTGGTGCGCCTTGGCAGTAATCGTGATTCTCTCAGCGCTCGCAGCGTGGATAAGTAATCACGCAAAACTGATGGAACTTTGTGCCAAAGCTTGCCACCAGGGTCTGGACCTCGCGAACCCGAGTGGCCGGAGTCCAGGAAGTGAAATCGCGCCAATGGTACTTGGCGTGTTTCCAAAGAATCTCGATGAGATTGAGTTCTTGGCTGTAGGACGGCAAATAGAGCAGGAAGAATTTGTGGTCGGCTTGCCAGCGCTGGGTGATGGCGGGTTCGATATTCTTATGGATCGAGGCATTGTCCAGAGTCAGGAAGGTGAATTTGTCGGGGTCAGAGGATTTCGCCAGATGGTCAAAGAATGGAATGACGTGTTCTCGCCGGATGTTGTGTTCGTAAAGCTCGAAATGAAGTTTTCCCTTGGTGTAGTCCAAGCCCCCATGGCATTGACCCGCTTGCGGCCAAGGCTGGCGTTCGCCGTGTGGGGTTGGCCCAACGGTGCCCCACTGCGCTGGAGCGGCTCTGCCGAGTTTTCTCAAGTAATAGCGATAAGACCTGCAACCCGTTTGATTAAGCGCAAAGACGCGCAAGCGTTTTATCTGACGCGATAGTGCGCTATCGGAAAGCATGGGCAGGTACGATTTCAAGTCGGCTCGCCGCAAGCCGTGAATGTTGAATTTTGGGGATAGGATGGCGCGCAACAGTGCCTGGTCTGTAACGGCGAAGAAATTGAAGCCACGCCAAGTGATGTTATTGTCGAGTAAGGATTCAGTGAGTTTTTTCAGTGCGTGTTGGCCATCGATCATCCAGCGAGGA
>JAYSZS010000417.1:0-3079 GCA_043737935.1 Propionivibrio sp.
TTTGGCCTGCGGGGTGGCGAAGAGCAGGAAATCGGGTACGTCTTCACGTTCGCTCAGCGAAAGATTGACCTGCGATAACCAGGCGTTCTCCCAGCCCAGCAAGTCGAGGATCGGTTCAGCCAGTTCGTTTTCGGTTTGCGCTTCGTTGAGCGTGCTGTCGGCAGAGAACGGCAGGAAGTGGGTTTGCAAGGCCATGATAAAGGCATCGAGCTCGTTATCCGGCAGCGAGCGCCAGGCCTCGGTTTCCGTGATTCCGCGCAGTACAAAATTAGAGGAGAAGAACTGGCCTTCCATCGTATCTTTCTGTCAGGCCCTGAAGGGGTCGAGCAGAGCGATGCCACACGCGTCGAAGTCGCGGATGTTGCGGGTGACCAGCGTGAGGTTGTGTGCCTGGGCGGTGGCGGCGATGAACATGTCGGGCTGGGAGCGCGTGATGTTTTTGAGTGAGAAGTCGCCGCGCAGCCGACCTGCACGCATTGCGATTTCTGGCGTGACTGGCAAAACGTCATGGCGCAGCAAATACTGAGCGATCCACTCGGTTATCGGCATCTCGGGCTTGCGTGCGATTCCAAACCAGAGTTCTTCGACCGAAATCGCGCTAATCGAGTGGCGCGCAACCGATTCTGCCCATGCCAGCACGGATGACTGCGGTCGGCGGCGGGTAAGCTCGCTGACGACGTTGGTATCAAGGAGGAAGTTCACGGTTTGCACTCCGGGTATTCTTCTTCCAGCATTTGAACAAAAGCATTGGGACGGTCGATGCGTGGCGGAATTTCGAGTCCGTCCTCAAAGCCGGCCTCAATCATTAATTGTCGCAACACCGCAAATTCCTCGGCGATTGATTTTTGCGCGGATTTCGCTTGAGAGTTTTTCCATGTCTCGAAACCGGCGAGGTCTTCGGCCGCGATGACCGCTGCCACGGGTCGATTGTGCTTGTATATGAGTTGCGGCTCGTGTGCGGCTTCACGAATCACTTCCGACAGATGTTGCTTGGCTTGGGCGACGTTCCAGTTCATGGCAAGACTCCTTATGTCTATTTAATATGGACATTATAGATATTATTTATAGACATGAATAGTCAGATCAATGCCTTGCCATTTCGTACAAAACAGGGTTTGACCACCCTGGCGCTTAATAACTTGTCGCGGATCTCAACCTCCACGGTGTCGCCGATCGTCACCCCAGGTGGCAAACGGGCGAGTGCGATCGACTGTTGCAGGGTGGGCGAGTAGGAGCCGCTGGTGATCTCGCCTGCTCCCTGCGGTGTGACGACCCGCTGGTGGGCGCGCAGCACGCCGCGGTCGAGTAACAATAGCCCGAGAAACTGTTTCTGCTGGGGTTGGGCGAGCAGGGCGGTTTTGCCGACAAAGTTGCGTTCGGCCACGAGATCGACGGTCCACGCCAGCCCGGCATCGAGTGGCGAGACCTTTTCGTTCATGTCCTGTCCGTAGAGATTCATTCCCGCTTCGAGGCGCAAGGTGTCGCGGGCACCCAGCCCGATCGGCTTGACGCCGGCAGCGAATAACGCCTGCCAGAGCATTTCCGCCTTGCTCGCCGGCAAAGTGATCTCAAAACCGTCTTCACCGGTATAGCCGGTGCTGGCAACAAAATAATCGCCGACGGTGACGGAAAAAAAAGGTTTGAGCAGTTCACTGGCGGCACGCGTTTCAGGCAGTACCTGCCACACTCTGGCTCGGGCGTTGGGGCCCTGCACGGCGATTATGGCCAGATCGCGGCGCGGAATGCAAATCGCATCGAGCTTCCATTCAACGAGATGGGTGCCCATCCAGTCCAGATCTTTCTCGGTCGTTGCGGCATTGATGACCACTCGGTATTTGGCGTCATTGATGTAATAGACGATGAGGTCGTCAACCACGCCGCCGGTTTCGTTGAGCATGGCGCTGTAGAGGGCCTTGCCGGGTTGCTTGAGCTTGTCTACGTTGTTGGCGATCAGGCGCAGCAAAAAAACCCTGGCATCCGGCCCGATCACATCGACGACGCACATGTGCGAGACATCGAACATGCCGCCGTCGCGGCGCACGGCGTGGTGCTCCTCGATCTGCGAACCATAGTGCAGCGGCATGTCCCAGCCGCCGAAATCGACCATTTTGGCCCCACACCGGCGATGGGCCGCGTTCAGGACAGTTTGCTGTGTCATATCAATGCCTTTTAAAAAGGTTCTGAATTTTTGTTTCAGAAACAAAAAAAGGGCGAACTCGTCTTGAGTTCACCCCCTGTCCTTGATACCTGAGAGATTACCGCGCCGGATCGATGCGTTTCGATTGTCGGCACGTTGCCCCATCGGTGGGCACTTCGCAGGAAGCGCCGCTCTCCAGAGTTCATTGTACGAACGGTCCTTTTGCCTGAGCGTTTCCGGGTGGATTGCGCCTTCGGCGGTGGGAATTGTCGGTTTCGCGTGTGACCCACACTCTCCCATTCGCGAACGAACTATAACGCGAGGATGGCGCGGCTCGCAAGTTCGATCAGGGCAGTTCGGCAGTGCGCAGTGATGTCCAAGGCCGGAGGCGGCCTGATTCACTGTGTTATCATCGGGGGCTTGATTTTTCATCGATTACTGCCCCCATGCTTAACGCCGATCTGCATTGCCATTCCACCGCGTCCGACGGCCTGCTGCCGGCTGCCGAGGTCGCGCGTCGTGCGGCGGAGAATGGCGTCGAACTGCTGGCGCTGACCGATCACGACGATCTGGGTGGTCTGGGGGAGGCGCGATGCGTCGCCGACGAGCTCGGGATGCGCTTTGTTAACGGCGTCGAAATCTCCATCGAATGGGGCGGTTTGCAGGTGCACATTCTCGGTTTTGCCTTCGCTGCGGATGATGCGGTGCTCAACTCCGGTCTGACCTCGATCCGTACCGGTCGGGTCGACCGCGCCCGGCGCATGGCGACCGAACTCGACAAGATCGGCATACATGGCAGTTACGCAGGGGCCATGCGTCATGCCGAAAACTCGAATCTGATCAGCCGCTCGCATTTCGCCCGCTATCTGGTCGAAGCCGGCGTGTGCAAGGATGTGCGCAGTGTTTTTGAGTCCTATATTGTGCCGGGACGCCCTGGGTACG
>JAYSZS010000418.1:0-3063 GCA_043737935.1 Propionivibrio sp.
TCGAGGTCGAAGTCGAGATGCTGATCCGACTTGCGCAGCACGTAGAAAAAGCGGCAGGCATCGTTGCCGACCTCCTCCCGCAGCGTGCGCAGCGTGACAAACTCGCCGGAGCGGGTCGACATCGAGGCCTTCTGGCCATTGCGGTAAAGCACGGCAAACTGAACCAGCGCCACGTCAAGGACATGGGCATCGAGACCCAGCGCCGCCAGTGCGCCCTTCACCCGCGGAATGTAACCGTGATGGTCGGCACCCCAGATGTTGATGATGCGCTCGAAGCCGCGATCATACTTGTTCAGGTGGTAGGCGATGTCGGAAGCGAAATAGGTATACAGGCCATTGTCGCGCTGCACGACGCGATCCTTCTCATCGCCGAAGGCGGACGACTTGAACCACCGGGCACCATCCTGCTCGTACAGGTGGCCGGCGTTTTCAAGTTGTTCGACACAGCGTGCAACGAGGCCGGTATCGAACAACGATTTTTCAGAAAACCAGACGTCGAAGTGCACGCCGAACTCTTCGAGGTCACTGCGACAATCTTCGAGTTGCTCGGCCAGCACATGATTGTGCACATAGTTCCAGTCTTCGCCGAGCAAGGCCTTGGCGTTGGCGATCAAGACATCAAGATGCGTTTCGCGCTGCGCCCTGGCCTCGACGTCGGTACGCTCGGTATCCGGCAGTCCGGGAGTTCCTTGCAACACGGCGGCGGCAGGGCGAACGTACTTGCCATCGTGCGCGATCTTCATCTGCTCGGCCATGTCGCGCACGTAATCGCCCTGGTAAGCATTCGGCGGGAAGGGAATGCGAGCACACGCTTCGGTGTAGAGCTCGATATAACGCAACCACGCTGAGAGCGCCAGAATGTCCATCTGCCGGCCGGCGTCATTCACATAATATTCGCGGGTCACATCCCAGCCGGCAAAGGCCAGCAGGTTCGAGAGGCTGGCGCCGTAGGCCGCGCCACGGCCATGGCCGACGTGCAGCGGGCCGGTCGGGTTGGCCGATACGAATTCGATCTGCAACTTTCTCCTGCCGCCCAGCATCGAGCGGCCAAAAGCCCCGCCCTGCGCAAGAATGCGGGGAATCACTTCCAGCTTGGCCGAAGGCAGCAGGTGAAAGTTGATGAAGCCGGCGCCGGCAATCTCGGTCTTGCCAACGAAGGGCGATTTTGGAATCTCGGAGAGCAGCAGTTGCGCCAGCTCACGCGGATTACGCTTCAACGAGCGCGCCAGTTGCATCGCCAGATTGCAGGAAAAATCGCCGTGCGCTGACTGCTTCGGACGTTCCAGCACGATGTCGGTGTCCACCTGATCGGGCACCACGCTTGTTAATGCAGCGCGCATCAGGTCAGTGAGATGGGTCTTGATATCGTGAGTCATCGTGGTGCTTGGTCTTGAAAGCAAGGGACAGATTATACGATGCCCGACGCGACAACAAGCGCTCAGCGGCGGTGAAGAAAGGCATTAACCTCCGGCGCAGAGGTGAGCGAAGGTTATTTGGCAGGCAGGAAACCCCTCTGGCGTGCGCAGTCACGGGGGATGGGGGCTAAGCAAGCGGTTCACAATCCGCCCAGTTATGCAAGGCTCAGAGGCTATGAATAAATGGATAACCCTCCTCAAGCCGTCATTCCGGCGCAAGCCGGAATCCAGTACCTTCCTCTGTCCAGTACCTTCCTCTGATATCCATTTAAGCAATCAGATAAACGAGATGGACCCCAGCTTCTGCCGGGGCGACGAGCGTATAAATTAGGCAATAATGAAACAGACCCTCAGTGCACGTTAATCACGACACCAGCCCAAAACCGAGCAGGCGCACCCGCTCGCGAAACTTGTCTATGTGCTCAAGACGAACAACCAGCGCCTTTGCACCGGCGCGCAAGCACAGGGACCCCGTCTCCTTGTGCTCAACAATGGCCTCGGCGGTTTCGCCGTCGCGGCACTCGATCAGTATGGCACTGCCAACCATCCTGAGTGCCTTGCCGTTATGCTCGCACTGCCGGATAAACGTCTCGACCGTCGGCGGGCGGCATGTCGTCGCGGCTTTCCAGAAAGCCCTGCAATTCGGCGATGGCTTAGCCCTTCTCGATGGCCGACAGCGCTTTCTCGCGATCCAGCCGCCAGCTTCCAGCCTGCACCGGCATCGCCCAGTTTTCGAGCAGCAGCGTCTCTTCGGCAGCAAGCTCGCCGCGCACCCCATTGACCAGCAGACTGGGCAACACCGAGAGCACCACCTTGCTGACGATGGCCACCGGCCGGTAGTCACCGGCGAGGCCGAGGACGTAAGCCCCGAGCGGCGTCAGCCGGAAGTTGCCGTGACCATCATAGCGGCTCAGAAAGGCCAGATCGTCGGTGCCCCACGGGTCATGATAGTCAGCACGGGCTCCCTCCGGATCGAAGTAAGCCACATCGACGATACCGAGCGTTGCCGCGTATTCGAAGAGCAGGACCAAAATGTAACGGTCCTGCAGAATTTTCCAGCCGCCCGAACCTTCGTAGCCGAGACTTCCGTACTGGCGTTCGCCCAGATAGAGTTTCCAGGGATTCTGCGTTACTGAAAAATCCAGACCGGTCGCGCGCATGAAGCGCGAGAAATCGTCAAAGGCGACCCAGCGACCGACCGAGCATTCATGCAAGCCCTCCTCGATTGCCGCCCGTCGCGGCGCAACAGCCGTCATCACCCGCCCCTTGGCGTTCTGCCCCTTGATCGCCTCGACGCGGCTGAATTCATCGAACGGGGTGGTTTTCAGCCACTTGCGCCAAAGCCCGCGCACGACCTCGGCCGGTGGCGCACTCAGGGCCTTGACGCCGGCCGGGCTCAGCGCCAGGCGACCTCCGGTACGCAGCCCCAGCCCACCGGCCTGCAGCAGCAGCGGCTAGGCAAAGGCCTTGATCGGGCCGATTTCCTGATCCCACTTGTTTTTCTTCTTGACCCACGGGTAGAAATCGTCACCCGCCAGCTTTTCGCTGAGAACGCGCAAGGCCGCCGTTCCCGGCAGGGCAGTTTTCTCGCTCACCTTGAATGCGCGCCTGTTCGATCGTGCGCAACATCACCACCACCTCCTGCAAG
>JAYSZS010000419.1:0-7165 GCA_043737935.1 Propionivibrio sp.
GTAGAGCGCAAGTTCTCCCTGCCCTGAGGTACGTGGCGCAAATGCCCGTCGTGTGAGACCGAACTTTACACCACTGATCTGGAACAAAACGCCCATGTCTGCCCCAAGTGCGCACACCATAATCGCCTCGTTGCGCGGGCACGGATCGACCTCCTGCTTGATCCCGAGGGACGCTTTGAAATCGGTGCCGAGGTGTGTTGACAGACTTCTTTATTCTTAATAAAACTACGGTGTACGTTTAGCTGGGCAGACGAATTCACGAGACTGGAGGTGAGAGGATGCCCTGCAAGACAACAGGGACGGCACAATCTTCAAGTCGTTCCAAACTTCAGTTACAATCTGGCTGATGTTAAACGGTAAGTATTACTTAAGCGCCAATTTTTTAAACAGATCCATCTGCAGGGTGTCAATTTTTGTTGGAAATACACTAACATTGATTGGCTGCCTGGGTCTTCTTTTCGGCTTGGGCGGACTGGTCAACCTGGATGACTTTGCCATTGGTATATCATCCGGAATTCGCGTGATCGGTACGGTGGCCATTGCCGGGTGCTTGCTCAGCGCCATCGGCTACGGCTTTTTAGATTACATCGACAAGCAATAAACGCAGGAGGTAACACATGTTCAAGAAATCTGATTTCTTTATCATTTTGGCCGTGATGATTTCGTTTGTCATCTCGGCTTATCTGTGGTTTGTCATCAAGGATCCCCAGCAGGCGATCTTTACCGCCATCTGGATCCCAGCAATTTTTACCTTTGGAATTTACTTCAAGCTGTGCGCACTGATGAGGCAAAAAAAATGACGAGCGTCGATCTACTTTACCCGGCTATCATTGTTTTCGCATTATTGGTCGTTGGATTGGTCCTGACCGTCATGGAATTTGACAAGTTTGAAAACAGCGATGACGACCGAGATTCGGATCATCGTCAAAAGGGCAAGTAATTCAGCCTGATTTGGCAGAGCGGTTATTTAGCAGTTGAATTAGCCATTCTCTCCAAAGCAAAGCCGGCGCACCGCCCAGCCGCTTCAGTCGCCCTGAACATATTGCTCAAAGGTGATTTCCTTCTTCGGAAAAGATTACTTCATGGTCGCCATTCAGGTCGGTGTGTTTGCTTCCAAGCGCTCTAGCCGTTTTGCCAACTACTGTCAATCAGGTTCAATGGCTAGAGTTGATAAGACCGCAAACAAATAATGCTGGGGCCTCATTAAACATCTGCCAGGCTATCTTGACGGCTCTGCATTCCTCTTCGTCAGTTTAGCTAAACTTTTCAAAAGCTACATTGAAACGTCGGTTCTGCACCTCGGTATTTTTACGCGGCTTAATTGTTTCGTTCAAGCTAAGGTCTGGTGGCTTTGCAATTGTTTGATAACAAGCACATTACATCTTAACCCGAGACCTGGCTGAACGCCTTACGTAGCCATGCGGCACACTCGGCAACGAAAGAGTTTTCTTGGATACTCTGCCTGATTGGCTGGCCCATCTCGAAAGTCTCCATCCCAAGGGGCAGGGCGGTATTGAACTAGGTTTGGAACGGGTCACTCGCGTCAAAGAGGTCTTGCGGCAAACGCAACACTGCCCGCTGATCATCGTAGCCGGCACCAATGGCAAGGGATCGACCTGCGCCTATTTGGAAGCCATCTATTCCTTCGCCGGCTACAGGGTTGGTTGTTATACCTCGCCGCACCTGCTCGCATACAACGAACGGGTGCGCGTTGACCGTGTGCCCGTCGATGACGCAACGCTTTGCACGTCTTTCACCCGGGTCGAGGCAGCCAGACAGTCCGCCGGCAATGTGGCGCTCACTTATTTCGAGTTCGGCACGCTCGCCGCCTGGGAAGTTTTCGCCGCGCGCCTGGTCGAGGTGATCATTCTCGAAGTGGGTCTGGGTGGCCGGCTCGATGCGGTCAACGTTTACGATCCCGACTGCGCGGTGGTGACGGGGATTGCGCTGGATCACATGGAATGGCTGGGTACCACGCGCGAAGCCATCGGCTTCGAGAAGGCCGGAATTTATCGTTCGCGAAAACCGGCCATCTGCGCCGACCCCGAGCCACCGCAATCGCTGCTTGAGCATGCCGCCGCGATTGGCGCCGACCTCCAGTTGCTCGGACGCGATTTCGGCTACTTTGGCGACAAGACGCAATGGACTTTCTGGGGGCGCGACCGGCAGCGTCGAGCCGGTCTGGCCAACCCCGCCTTGCGCGGCGCCAGCCAGTTACGCAACGCTTCGGCGGTACTCGCCGTCGTCGATGTGCTCAAGCAGAGCTTGCCGGTTTCAATGCAGGCCGTTCGGCGCGGGCTGATTGAACTCGAGCTGCCGGGACGTTTCCAGGTGGTGCCGGGACGACCGACCATCGTGCTTGACGTCGCACACAACCCGCAAGCGGTGGCGGCGCTGGCCGAAAACCTCGGCGATATGGGGTTTTTTGAAAGGACGATTGCCGTCGTCGGCATGCTCGGCGACAAGGATATTGCCGGAGCACTGGCGGCGCTGGCCGGCAAGGTCGATGTCTGGCTGCTGGCCGCGCTGGGCGTGCCGCGTGGCGCGCCGGCCGAGGCCCTGGCCTACGTCGTGGCGGACGGCAAACTGGGCGGCAGTATCGAGTGCTTCGACTCTCCGGCAGAAGCCTTCACGAGCGCTGCCAAGCGGGCAGGGGTTAATGATAGAATCCTTGTCTTCGGGTCGTTCTACACGGTGGCAGCGGTCATGCGGGCCATGAAAAGCCGTTCCTGATGCAGGCGACACCCCTGGCGATCATCCAGAATTACTTATCACCCGACTTTTGAACCCGATGTCCGATCCTTCCGACGCTAATTTGCAGCTTAAAAAACGCGCACGCCGCCGACTGGTGGGTGCCATTGCTTTTGCCGGTCTGGCCGCAGTGGTTTTGCCGATGGTCATGGATGAGGAGCCGAAGCAGCAGGTTCAGGATGTCCAGATACGTATCCCTGGTCAGGACAGGACGCCGTTCACCCCAAAGCTCGTCAAACCACCAGCGGCCTCCGCTGCCGGCGAGAAAGCCGTGACGCCGGAGAAGACAGAGCCGGCTGTGCCGTCACCGCCGGTCGCTGCCGTTGCCAAACCAGCCGAAGCCCCGCCGTCAGGCAAAGCGGCTGAAAAAGCGCCTGAAAAGCCCCCGGAAAAACCGGCCAGAGCAATTGAGCGCGAACCCCAGCGTGCCGCTGCGATTCTTGGCGGCAAAACACCGGAAGCGGCATCGACTATTCCGACGGAACCGGCCAAGAGCGCTGGCGGACAGTATGTCATTCTAATCGGTGCCTTTTCCAATCCGGCAAACGTCAAGCATTTACAGGCCAAAATCGGCGAATTGGGAATCAAGGTTTATACCGAACCGCTGGTTTCGCCCGAGGGCAAGAAAACGCGCGTGCGCGCCGGCCCCTTCCCCAGCCGCGACGTGGCTGACAAGGCGCTCGACAAGTTGAAACGGATTGGTGTCAACGGGGTGGTCACGGCCAGGCAATGACCGCCTTCGATTACGTCGCCCTAGCCTTGGTGCTGGCGTCTGCGGCGCTCGGTGTGTGGCGCGGCGTGGTGGGCGAGATCATTGCGCTGGTGGCATGGGTTTTGGCGTTTCTTGTCGCCAAGTGGTTCGGGGCAGAAGTGGCCAGGGTTTTCTTCACCGGCATCGGCGACCCGGCGTTACGT
This sequence comes from Propionivibrio sp., assembly GCA_043737935.1. Lineage (GTDB taxonomy): Bacteria > Pseudomonadota > Gammaproteobacteria > Burkholderiales > Rhodocyclaceae > Propionivibrio. Next base: position 3,667 of record JAYSZS010000419.1, read on the forward strand.
ATCGTCGTTGCCTGGGTGGCTGTATTCTTTGTGGTGCTGGTATTGATGGCGCTTCTGCGGATTGCCGTGCACGGGTTGCTCAAGGCGCTGGGCTTGAGTCTCAGCGATCGCCTGCTGGGTGTGGTTTTTGGTGTGGCGCGTGGCCTGCTTATAGTCTTGGCGCTGGTTGCCGCGGGGGGCATGACATCGGCACCGAAGGAAAAGTGGTGGAGTGAGGCGTATTTTTCGGCGCCGCTCGAAACGGCGGTGCTGGCCGGCAAGCCCTGGCTGTCGCCGGACGTGGCTAAACGGATTCGATTCAGGTAGGGAACATTATGTGCGGGATTCTCGGAGTTGTAGCGACCACGCCGGTCAACCAGTTGCTCTATGACGGGCTGATGGTGCTGCAGCATCGCGGCCAGGATGCGGCGGGTATCGCCACCGGCGAAAGCGATGCCTTTCACATGCACAAGGGCTCCGGTCTGGTGCGCGATGTGTTCCGAACGCGCAACATGCGTGCCCTGCCAGGCAATATGGGAATCGCCCATTGCCGTTATCCGACGGCCGGATCCTTTTCCGATTCTGCCGAATCGCAGCCTTTTTACGTTAATTCGCCTTTCGGGCTGGCGCTTGCGCACAACGGCAATCTGACCAACACCGAACAGTTGCAGGAAGAAATGTTCCGTCAGGATCTGCGGCATATCAATACCAATTCGGATTCCGAGGTGTTGCTCAACGTTTTGGCGCACGAGCTGCAGGACACGGCCAAAGGCTTTCGCCTCGATCTGGATACCATCTTTGCGGCGGTGGCCGGCGTGCATCGTCGCTGCAAGGGCGCCTATGCCGTGGTGATGCTGATTGCCGGGTACGGCCTGCTCGCTTTCCGTGACCCGTATGGTATCCGTCCGCTGGTGATCGGGGTGAACGAAACGCTCCTGGGTACCGAATATCTGCTGGCTTCAGAGTCGGTAGCGCTCGATACGCTGGGTTTTCAAGTGCTGCGCGATGTGGCGCCGGGAGAAGCCATTTTCGTCGATATGGCGCACCAGATGCACCATCGCCAGTGCGCCCGGAGCCCGGTGCTGGCGCCGTGCATCTTTGAATACGTCTATCTGGCACGTCCGGATTCGGTGATCGATGGCGTATCGGTCTATGAAACCCGCTTGCGCATGGGCGAGCATCTGGCCGACAAGGTGGCCAGAGAGATTCCCGTCGAGGAGATCGATGTCGTGATGCCGATTCCCGATTCGAGCCGCCCGTCGGCCATGCAACTGGCGCAGCGCCTGGGCATTCCCTATCGTGAAGGTTTTGTAAAAAACCGTTACATCGGGCGCACCTTCATCATGCCGGGGCAATCGACGCGAAAGAAATCGGTGCGTCAGAAACTCAATACCGTGGCGCAGGAGTTCAAGGATAAACGCGTCCTGTTGGTCGACGATTCGATCGTGCGCGGAACGACCAGTCGCGAGATCGTCGACATGGCACGTGCCGCCGGTGCGCTCAAGGTCTATTTCGCGTCGGCCGCGCCGCCGGTACGCTTCCCCAACGTTTATGGCATCGACATGCCGACGCGCAGCGAACTGATCGCCACCGGCCGTACGGTTGAGGAAATCGGTCGCGAGATTGGCGCCGATGCCATGGTCTTTCAGGATCTCGATGCACTCAAGGCCTCGGTGCGCGATTTGAATCCCTCGATGAGCCGCTTCGACTGCTCGTGTTTCGACGGCCAGTACGTCACCGGCGATGTCAGCATCGAGTATCTTGACGCCATCGAACAAACGCGTGAAGGAAAGATCGCCGCGGGCAAAGTCGATGGTGGCGATTCACGGCAGTTGCACCTTAATCTCCATTCGGCGCGTTGACCCCATGAGCGATAACTATCAACTTGAAACACTGGCGGTGCGTGCCGGGCAGGCAAGAAGCCAGTTCAACGAACACTCCGAAGCACTCTACCTGACCTCCAGCTACGTTTTCGCTAACGCGGCGCAGGCCGCCGCACGTTTTTCCGGCGAGGCTGAGGGAAACGTCTATTCCCGCTTCACCAATCCGACGGTCAGCGCCTTCCAGGAGCGTCTGGCGGCGCTTGAGGGCGCCGAGGCCTGTGTCGCCACCGCCTCGGGCATGTCGGCCATCCTCTCGCTGGTCATGGCCCTGTGCAGCGCTGGCGATCATATCGTGGCCTCTACCGGCCTCTTCGGAGCCACCCAGCAGTTGCTCGGTAACATCATGACGCGCTTTGGTGTGCACACCAGTTTCGTCGCGCAGACCCGGGTCGATGCATGGGAAGCCGCAATACGCACCGAGACCAAACTGTTTTTCCTCGAAACGCCGTCCAACCCGCTGACCGAAATTGCCGATATTCCTGCACTGGTCGCGCTGGCCCATGCGCGCGGCATTCTCGTTGTGGTCGACAATTGCTTCTGCACGCCGATCCTGCAGCGACCGCTCGATCTGGGTGCCGATCTGGTCATGCATTCGGCGACCAAGTTCATCGACGGACAGGGGCGCGTACTCGGCGGTGCCGTAGCCGGCCCCAGGAAGCTCACCGACGAAGTGCTCAAGTTCCTGCGCACGGCGGGGCCAACGCTCTCCGCCTTCAATGCCTGGGTGCTGCTGAAAGGGATGGAAACGCTCAAGATCAGGCTCGAAGCCCAGTCGGCCAAGGCCCTGGAACTCGCGCGCTGGCTCGAAGCACATCCCAAAGTGGCGCGCGTCTACTACCCCGGCCTCGAATCGCACCCCCAATTCGATCTCGCCAGGCGCCAGCAGAAAAGCGGCGGCGCCATCGTCGCCTTTGAAGTCAAGGGCGTGCGAACCGAAGCCTGGAAGGTGATCGACAGTTGCCGTCTGTTGTCGATCACGGCCAATCTCGGCGATACCAAAACCACGCTCACGCACCCGGCGACAACCACGCACGGTCGCATCACACCCGAGCAACGGGCGGCGAGCGGAATCACCGAAGCCCTGCTGCGCGTCGCCGTGGGGCTGGAAGCGGTGGTCGATTTACAGATCGATCTGAACCTGGGGCTTTCGCAGATTTAACAGTTACTCGCTGAATATCCGCCGGTGTGTTTCGTCGCGGATTTCAGTTTGCGTGGTTTTGGAACATGGCGTGTGAGGCTTGTTCCGCCAGATCCGTATTTGCATGTTGGTCAACGGCTGCTCAAATCAGCTTGCGGTCGTTCAATCAAACCGATGGTATGAGGCGGCAAACGACCCTCAGTAGACACTCGAGTCCACTTGACCAACGACCGCATACAGTCCGTCAGCGTCCCCCTTGTCGGGGTTGACACCTTCTCCGATTGACGCCTAACCTTCGTTCCAGTGCCAAGTCGTGATCGAAGGTGCGATCCTGAAAAGTTTCGGGAACGGTCTGAACGGCTAATATTGACACTGTCTGCTCGGTTTTTACAATCTGGAGGAGCACTTGGCAGAGCAAGTCTTATCAAAGCTCGGAAACTCGGGGCGCCGCCGGCAAGGAGTCGCCTGCCTTTGCGCTGAGCCCTCCCCAAGTCTCGCT
>JAYSZS010000420.1:0-3052 GCA_043737935.1 Propionivibrio sp.
TTTCCGCGCCCTGCGTAAGCCGAGTCGAACTGTGGCTGATTTCCGAAACCATGGTACGGATGGCGCCCACCATATCACCCAACGAGGCCAGCATGCTGCCTTTGGGGGCCGAGCGCACTTCCACTGTCAGATCGCCGCTGGCCGCGCGTGACATCATTTCGATGGCTTCGGCCGGTTCGCCGCCGACCTGGCGCAGCACGCCGCGGGCAATGGTAAAGCCAAGCAAGACGATCGCCGCCAGCAGCACGCCGGTCACGGTCAGGTCCTTGGCCAGCCGGCGATTGAACTCAGTGTCAATGTCATCCATGTACACGCCGGTACCAAAGACCCAGTTCCACGGGTCGAAGATTTTGGCATACTGCAGCTTTTCGACAGCGAGCTTCTCGCCCGGACGAGGGAAGGCGGTATCGACGAAAGCACCGCCCGGAGCGGACTTGGACGCCGCGATAATGTCCTTCAGCGTAAAACGTCCTTGCCCGTCCACAAGTTTCTCCAGCATGTTCTGGCCGACCAATTCGGTTTTGACGTGTGCGACGAAAACCCCCTCCAGCGTAATCGCATAAACATAATCTGTCTTGCCGTCGGCTCCACCGTAGCGTGCCGCCAGCAGGGTGTCGATGACGGCCTTCTGCGCCTGCTCGCGAGTCAGCGCTCCGGCCACCTCCTGCGTATGGTAGAAAGCAGCCGTATTGTGCGCCGACTCGATGATCGACTTGATCAGCACCTTGCGCCCCTCGGTCAGATCGCGTTTGGTGGCAAAGGCAGACAAGCTGGCGATTACCACCATGCCGAGCAGTGCGGCGACAACCAGAAGGATAATTTTCGTTCTTAGTTTAATGCGATCGAGCATGATCATCTCCAAAATTTTGTTATGAAATATAAGCCCGCTCACCCAGACCTATTCAAATGCGCTACTTTTACCTGACGATCTTGTAATTCGTTGACTGAATGTTAATTCATTTTATGAAGTATCTCCTGTAACTAGCTGTAAAGCAAACGCATGTTGAACAAACGCCTCGAACTGCTCGCTCGTCAGAGGCCGTGAGAAAAGATACCCCTGACCATCGCGACAACCCATGCTCAACAGCTTGTCACGCTGAGCCTGTGTTTCGATACCCTCGGCGATTGATTCGAGGTCAAGCTGGCCCGCCAGTTGCAGCACCATTCCGGCGATGCTGTAATCATCACGCAGGCTGTCTTCACCACTAACGAACGCGCGGTCAATCTTCAGGCGGTCAACATTCATCTTGCGCAGAATGTTCAGCGATGAATAGCCGGTGCCGAAATCGTCGATGGCAATGGCCACGCCTGCGGCACGAAGGGCTGCAAGTTTATGCCCGATCAATTCAATATCATCGATGGCCACTGATTCAGTCAGTTCAATCTCGAGATTGGCAGGATTCACACAGTGCTCATCAATCGCATTGAGCAGCTTCTCGACAAAATCAGGCTCCCGAAACTGGACGTGCGAGACGTTGATGGCCATCCTGAAGTCGTGATGGCCGAGTTCGACCAGACGTTTGAGTAACTGCAATGCGCTGAGGGTAAGCCAGTCGCCAATGGGCACCAACAGGCCGGACTGTTCGGCGACGGGAATGAAGCGGTCCCGAGCGATAAATTCCCCTTGGTCCGTACGCCAGCGCAGCAACGCCTCGGCGCCGACAATGCGGCCACTGGCCAGTTCGACAAAAGGCTGATAAACGAGGAACAATATCTTGCGGAAAAGGCCAGGCGCAATCGGCTCAACAGCTGCCTGCGCTCGCGGGCGGCGGTGGCATGGGCGGCCTCGAAGTAGAGCGCCTTGCCACGACTGAAGGTCTTGGCCTGTTTCAATGCCACACTGCCATTCCTGAGCAGTTCCACCCCTTTAAGCGAGGAATCGTCAAGCCTGACCAGACCGCTGGTCACCGATACGCGAAGGCTCTCATCGCCGACATCGAATGGCGTGGAAAAAACATCGACAATATGCTCCGGATTGACTTCGGATTGCGGTCCCAGTAGGCCGAAAACATCACTCCCGACGCGGGCAACGACCACTTGCAAAGTAAAGGCATGACGCAAACGCCTAGCCACCACGCGTAAAACGGCATCTCCAAAATCCTGGTCAAGAATGCTGTTTATATCTTCAAAGCCGTCAATATCGACCAGCGCCAGCGTACCTCCTAGCTCCGGGCGCTGATCGATGCGAGCCAGAAAACTGTTGCGATTAGGCAGGTTCAACAGCAGGTCTTCGTAGGCCAGACTGCTGATCCGCTGGTAAAGCTGAATGTTTTCGAAAGCGACAGAAATGTTGCTGCAGAATACTTCCAGCAGATTTCGATCCAGTTCATTGATCTGATGATTGACACCAAAAAACGCTGCCAGTGAATGATCTCCGGGAACACTGAAAAAAAGGCAGGTTGTTTCGCCAAGAATATGGTCGCGCTCGGTCTGCGTCCTTGTCAAATCCTGACGTACCCGTTCGTCGGGAATAGACGTCAAGGGCTGACCTGTCCAATCCGAGTAACGCCCGGCGGCCGCCAGAACGTAGGGCGTTACGCCGGAAACTTCGGCTGCAGCACAAACAACGCCCTCCTCGCTAACCCTCAGCAAGGCACATAACTGGGTGACAACCCCTTCGGCAAAACGACGCAGGCCTCTGGGTTTGCACAGCTCGGTACTGGCCGCCACAATCAGCTCAAGACCGCGCCGATTGGCCTCCAGTTGATGAATCTGCCAGTACGAGCGAATGGCAACGGTCAGGCTAGTGAACAACCTGACGCGCGTCAGTTCCGATTTTGTCTTGTAATCGTTGATGTCGAACGAACGAATGGTATCGATCTCGGGGGCATAACCCGGTTGTCCGGTACGCAAAATGAAGCGCAATGCCTTGTTGGCAAGCTCACTGCGAACGTAGTCGATCAATTGCAGACCGGCATCGTTGAATTCCATCACCACGTCGAGCAATACGACGGACAGATCCTGGTGATGACCAAGGCAGGCACGCGCTTCCGCCGCCGAAAAGGCGTGCACAAACTCCAGTTGCCGCCCCTCGATGGCCACCCCCTTCAAG
>JAYSZS010000421.1:0-7153 GCA_043737935.1 Propionivibrio sp.
CGGCCTCAAGGAGGCCATCCTGAACAACAAGAAGGACGTGATTCAAGACCCAGCGTTCTGTGAACTGGTCAAGAAAGTCTCGGAGTGGGTACTCAAGAAGGTCTCGAACACTGGTGGCGTTTCCTTCAAAGGTGCCGGCGGCCAGGCAATCGCCGACGAGGACCAGTTTCGTCTAGAATACGACCGCTGGATTGCGAACGCTCGGGATATTCCTCCCGTCGAGGACAGCGACATCGCAGGCGACGCCGCCGCGAAGACCCGAGGGGCAGCTGGTGAGCCAGACATCGACCTCCTGGCGAATGAAATCGAATTGCAGCTCGACAACGACCCGCGGTTCAAAGAAGTCATCCAAGAGACGTTCAATGCCGCCAATCCGCCCAGCGTCGACGTTTCAACAAAGGGCGCAGGGACCAAGAAACGCGCTGACATGCTTCTTCTCAGTTCTTACGCGCTCGATGAGATTTTCCCGCCGGAAGACGGAACGTCAGAAGCTGACGGCAAGGTGAAGACGCGCGGGCTTTTCACGTGGGCCAAGGTGGCCTACTACGTTGCCAAGCTTGTGATTGAGGTCGTGAAGCGCTTCCGCAGCGACCGCGACCACGGCGTGTATTGCACGGTTATCGAAGAAGTTCTTCGCAATGCCTACGGTGACTTGATTGGCGCGACTGTCTGGAACGCGATGAAGAAGGACACGTTGGACAGCTTCGCCGCAAGGCCGGACGCCTGTGGTTTGCTCGTGGTTCAGAAGATCAAGGCACTGGAGGAAGCCGGCAAGCGCTTCAAGAAAATCACGCTGGTTGGCCATAGCACTGGCGCCATCTACATCTGCAACTTCCTGGATGCGGCGAAGGCCGCCGGCCTGGCTACTCCGATTTGCGTCTTGTTCCTCGCGCCGGAGGTCACCTGTGAGCGGTTTGCCGCAGCGCTTGACGCACACGAGAGCACGTACCTGAAGGACTTCCGGATGTTTGCCATGAATGACGCCCGTGAAATCGAAGACCAGATGCTCAAGCCGTTCTACACCCGCAGCCTGCTCTACTTCGTCTCCGGGTTGCTGGAAGGTAACGTGACACGCGGCAAGTGGACGGGCACCCTGGATATGCCACTGGTTGGAATGGAGCGATTCTTCATCATTGGGGCGTTCAGCGACGATCAGAAGGTGCAGAAGGTCTGGAAATTCTTCCATGCCCAGCCGCACCGAATGGTGTAGTCGAAGGCGGAGGGTGCGGCTGCGGGCCTGAACAGCGTTTCGCAGCACCACGGCGATTTCGACAGTGACGACCTGACTCTTAGGTCGCTGGTGGAAATCATAAGTGCGTGAGAGTCGGTATGGCTGACCAGGACTACGCCCTCCTCGTTGGCATATCCCGGTACAAGGATGAGAACCAGTACCCTCCGCTTGACGGGCCACTGAACAGCGTTGGGCGTGTTCGGGACTGGCTGGTGGACAAGGTGCACGGCCAAGCTGTACTGGCCGACCATATAAAAACGCTGACGACCCCCGATGACCTGCTGAAGCCGCCACTGGATGGCTGGCCGCCCGAAACTGTCTGGGCTCCCAATCGGGACGGGTTCTCCAAGTTGTTCAATGGGATCGCTTTTGACGATGCAGGGAAAATGCTCCGTCGGGAGGGTCGGCTCTACCTCTACTTCTTGGGGCACGGCTTCTCGCTCAACGAGGACGACTCGCCCAGTGCTGCGCTGTTCAGCGCAGACAACGTCGGGCTCATCCACTCCAACCTGGCGGGCACGGTTTACGCTGCGGCGGTCAGGCGCGCAAAACTCTTTAAGGAAGTCGTTCTCATCATGGATTGTTGCCGGGATGTTTTCGGCAACCTCGCCTACAACGAGCCGGACTTCAACCGAGTCGAGAACACCAGCTCGGATACTGTGAAGCTGTATGCATTGTACGCAGCGCCTCGGCGAGGTAAGTCCCAGGAGCGTCAACTCCCCGGCTCTGGTGGGAAGATCGTGGGATTGATGACCGACGCCATGCTGCGCGCCCTGAAGGAGGCGCCCAGCGATGTGACAGGCCAGGTAGCTGGCCGGGTGCTAACCCAGGTGATGGCCTTCAACTGGACGGACTGGTATCAGGTACGCCCAATGCCGCCCGCACCGCGCTGTGTCCCACCGGATGAGGGGGACATCTACTTCAAATCACGGCAGGAGGACCTGGTCCTGGTGACAGTCAGCAGCACCAAGTCTCTCGCCCCTGGCAGCAAGTTTGAACTACGGTCGGATGCTTGGACCGCGGTGGCAACGGTGAAGCAGTCGTCGCTTCGGCGGCGCGACAAGGGGTACAGGTGGTTGCAAGAGATTCCGCTGACGTACGCGTCGGAGACATCGCATCAGTTCACCCTGGTGCTTCCGCTTGGACCGCACATGCTGAACATTGGCGTGGACACCCACAGTTTTGACCCGGGGGCCTCTAGTGCAGTCGCAATCTGACGCTGATGATGACGAAGAGGAAGTAACGAGGAAGCGGCCCGATGACGATGACGAAGAGGCCGGCGCTGGCCGTTGGCGCGCAGTAGCTTCGGGTGACCCGGCGGCGGCTATTTCTCGGGTCAACGTGGTCATTGGGTCCCATGCATACGCGTCGGAGCTCTACGTCGTCAATCGAGCCTAGGCCCTGATAGCGAAAGGTGTTGGTCGTTTAGCCCTTGAGCTCGAACCCGGCCGCTACAAGGTCAGGCAACGCATTGGCTATTCCGAATATGTCCAGGACCTGGAAATTTCGGAAAGCGAGGAGCCCTGCATTGTGAAGCTGCCTCGGTTGAAGTTTCCCTCTCCGATTCCGCTACTTGGCACCTCCTTGGTATCGGCGCCTCCGGGGCCGCGACCGTTCTCATATGGGTCGGGCACCTTCCGCTACGTCCTACGAACGCCGGTTGGAGGAGACTCGAGCTTGAGCGGTGCGCAAGCTGAGCACATGCACGCGGAGATGAGGCGGTTGCATCTGGAGAGCTTCGATGGAAAGCTTTCGGTGCCTTTTAACGAGGCATCCTCCTCCGGAAATCCACCTGGTGTGTTGATATTCAGTTCCGAGCAGCCACCGGGGGTTTACGTTGTCGTTCAGGAGCGGGAGGGCAATCGGCAGGCCTGCATGCCCATACTGGTTCTCGAAGCTCGAACGACCGTAGTGTTTAGTCTCACGCTGAGCGACGACGGGGAACCTGTTCCTGTGGACCTTGAGCATGCTGCGATGGCCATGCTTCGGGACAAGGACTTGACGGGAGAATACGAAGAGTCGTTGCTGCGATTGGAGGCAGCCAGGAAGGCCATCGCGGCAGGCCGTCACGTATATGGCTGGTCTGATGCGGTTCCTGACGAGATCCTCCTTGCTTTGGGGCAGCCGGAGAACATCCTGCTGGACTTGATGGATATGTATCTCGGATGGCACTGCTTGAATTCACGGATAGCTGACCACGCGGAACCGCTACCGGAAGGAGAGCGTCCACTTCTGCAGGTTGACCGCGCGGCCCTGCTGATTCGACTGAAAAAGGTCTGTACTGTACTGGGTCGCGACAATGCAGACGTCATGGCCTTGGCACATGCGTTGAATCTGGACCGCTCCGAAATTGAAGTTCTGCCCCTTGATGCTCCGCCTCTGCTCAAGCGGAGTTGGGATCAGCTTCTTTCCTTTAAGGAGGGAAACGTGCAAGCGGGATCATTGATGGTGTTTCCCTATCAGGTGGAGTCGAGCGCAACTTGGTTCCAGTGGAGTGAGGAGCCCGGCGCTCGTGCCAAGGCTATCGCGGAGGCGGCAGAGACTAGTGCACCCTCTCGTTGGGAGGTTTCTCTGCCCGGCTTGGGACAGATCGGAGGTGTGCCCGGAGACTTGGGTGGTAGTCTCATGCTAACGATTTCCTTGCCGGTAAAGGAGTTGCTCTCGTATGGCCTCAAGGTAATGCGAGATGTGGTCATCGATCGCATTCCTCTGTGGAAAGGGCCGCCTGTCGTGACGTTCGAGAACGTGGAAGCCATGGTCGCAGCATTGATTGGGGACAAGTCCTTCGAGGATTGGCTGAACGCGGCCCAGTCCGTTCTTGAAACCGAGGGAAGGACCATCAAGGATGAGTCGGTGCGCCGGCTTATTTCAGGCTTGCGTTCGCTCTCAGACCCGACCTTGCTGGAAGCGCTGGTTGCGGAAACGGTCGCAAAACAAGTTCTCTCGGCCCTGCACCTTCCTCAAAGCCGGGTGATACAGCTTGTGAAGGACCTATTTAATGGCGTCGTGACTCGGCTGGGCCGGGGGGATAATGCAGAAATCCTGGCCGTCCTGCGGAAAGTGGTCGTCGGAGCGGAGGCGTGGTTGAAGGCCCGGCCGGCGCCAACGAAGAAGCCGTAGGTTTAAATTCTGTTGGCTGAACTCACTGGGCGCAGAAGCACAAAGAGGATTGGTCATCGCTAGTGTTCACCAGATGAGGAGAAGACACGAAACGGAATTTTACGCACCCTAAGCGGCAGCGCTCAGTTCCAGTGAGCGAGTTCGCAGTGGCCGGAATTGATCCGGACCGAGCGTTAACGACGTTCCCCAGTGGTAATCGCCAGTGAGATTGACGTGCTCCCAGCCCAAGGGTGACAGATGGGCGCGATCACCGGGTTCCGGATGGTGGCCCTGCTTTCGTAGGTGATCGATGGCTCGCTGCAAGTAAGTCGTATTCCACAAAATGATGGCAGAAACGAGTAAGTTCAGGCCGCTCGCGCGATGGCGCTGGTTTTCATAGGAACGGTCGCGGATTTCGCCGAGGCGGTTGAAGAATACCGCACGGCGAAGCGCGTTTTGTTGCTCGCCCTTGTTGAGGCCAACATGACTGCGGCGACGTAATTCAGGGTCTTGCAGCCACTGCAAGGTAAACAGCGTCCGTTCCAGTTTTCCGAATTCACGCAGCGCAAGCGCCAAGCTGTTCTGCCGGGGATAAGCCGATAGTTTGCGCAGGATCACGGAAGCGGTGACCGTTCCCGTTTTGATCGACATCGCAAGACGTAGCAGTTCGAACCAATGATCAGTGATGACGCGAAGATTGATGGTGCCTGCCACCAGCGAAGCGATCTCGGGCGGCGCCGTCATGCCCGGTAATATGTAGAGTCGCTTGTCCTTCAAATCGCGGATACGCGGCGCAAATAGAAAGCCCAGCAACCGGCACATCGCGAAGACATGATCCGAGTAGCCGCCGCTATCGGTGTAATGCTCGCCAATGACGAGGCTGCTCTGGTGGTAAAGCAATCCGTCGAGGACGTGGGGTGCCTCATTAGCGGTGGCGGCAATGACCTTCGTGTGAAACGGTGCAAACTGATCGGACAGGTGTGTGTAGAACTTCACGCCAGGGTCCTGACCGTAGTGCAAATTTATCAGGCCGCCAACCTCGCCCCGGCCGCCAGCGCGAAAGAACTGAGCGTCCGACGAGGATGTGATGCCGCTGCCCCAATGAGCCCCCAGGGGCTGGTGATGCTGGGCGTCGGTCAAGAAAGCCAGAGCCTGCTCATAACACTCTTCGCGCACGCGCCAATCGGCAGTCCAAGATAGCTGCCGCCAGGTTGTCTCATGGCAGGCCTCGGCCATGCGTGTCAGCCCGAGGTTGATGCCATCGGCCAACACTGCGGTGAGCAGGGCTTGCCGATTCTTCGGTGGCGCCTGAGTGCGCAGATGCAAGAAACGATCGCCAAAGCTCGTCCACTGATCGACCTCGGCGAGCAGTTCGGTAATCTTCACGTGCGGGATCAGCGCATACGCCTTTTCGGCAAAGGCTTCGGCGGATTCCGGGGTGTTTTTGCGCAATGGGGAGATGCGCAGATTCCCGTCAGCGAGCGAGACATCGGGTAATGTCTTCTCGCGTGCTTTGCGCGCCACCGTGGCTAAGTTCTCCTGCAGCCTCTCGCGGCACTCGGCCATGTAAGACGGTAAATTTGTGTCGATGTCCAGCGGCGGCGGCTCTTTCCGCATCACTGCAAAGGTTGCGACGGGGATCAGGTAGGTCTCGAAATCGCGGTACTGCCGACTCCCAGTTACCTAGATGCCGCCGGCGCGCAACCGGTCGCGCAGTTCCGCGAGTGCGCATATCTCGTAGAAACGCCGATCCACCCCGCCGTCGGCAAATACGAGGGGTCGCCAGCGCGGTTTCACGAAACCGGTCGGCACGTGCTCCGGCAAGTTACGCTTGCCGCTGACATAGAGGTCGCGCAGAACAATGAGCGCCTGCAACAGGTCGGCCTTGGCCGGCGCCGCGTGAAATTCAAAATGCGCGAGCAATACCGGCGCAAACTTCCGCACGCTCCCATATCGCCCATCGAGCAATGCGAGATAGTCAAACTCTTCCGGTTGGGCGAGCGTCTGCGCTTCGGCGGCAGTCGATTCAAATTTGGACCATGACACGACGGTTTCGATGGCGCCAAAGGCATCGGCTCCGCTGGAACGCGCCTCGGTGAACGCTTTGCCGATGCGGGCATAAAGCGGTACTTGGAGTCTGAGTAGCAATTGAACGGTTATGGGAATCTTCCCATAACCGTTCAATTGCTACTCAGACCCCGCTTTCAAGCCGCCTCCCCGCCGCCCGTTTCAAGGATCACGCGCGCCGTGTCGGCGGGTTGGTCCCAATGCGGGAAGTGGCCGCTGCGCTCGAGCCACTGCAGCCGGGCCGACGGGAAGGCTGCCTGGGCGCGTGCTGCCTGGCGCGGCAGCAGCAGGTGATCCTGGCGACCCCAGCCGATGGTGACCCGGCCAGGCGTCAGCGCCGAGCCCTGCTGAACCGCGCCGCGGGCCAGTTCACGCAGCATGGAATCGAACACCGGCGTGGCCGCCAGGCTTTGCAACTCGCCGGCCACAAGGTGTGGCGGGAGCAGCCACGGACGTGCCGACAGCTGCGCCAGCAGCAGAGTGCGGGGGAAGGTGTGGCGGGACAGGCCGGGGTGGAAGGGCCGCAGCAACCGCACCAGGCGAATCGATGCCGCGAGCGTCCAGTGGAACCAGCGTGTTTCCCAGCCGTGCCAGAAGCCACCGGGATCAAGAGCCACACAATGGCGGCCGATGCCCCGCCGAGCCAGCTCGAGCACCAGCCGGCCCCCCACCGAACTGCCGGCAAGGTCCGCTGTCGCCAGCCCTTGCGACTGCACGAAGCTGGCAAGGGCGTTCGCATGGGCCTCGACCGTCTGC
>JAYSZS010000422.1:0-3050 GCA_043737935.1 Propionivibrio sp.
AAACCCCGTTCCCTTCTGCCCGTAATATCGGGTGAGATTCGAGAGTCACGCACGCAACTTGCTTTTTGACCAGCCAGATGACTGATTCCTCAGATCGAATGCGTCGCTACTACGCGCTTTATGCCGGCAGTTTTTTCTCATTCGTACTGGCGTTGGGCGTCCTTGAGCAGTATGGTATGCCGCCGCGCTGGATTGGCTACGCTTTCCTTTTTCTGACCCTCGTGCTGTACGCCACCATCGGCGTGCTGGCGCGGACCTCGAACGTGTCCGAGTACTACGTCGCCGGGCGACGCATCCCGGCCATTTTCAATGGCATGGCCACCGGCGCGGACTGGATGAGCGCCGCGTCATTCATCGGGCTGGCGGGTACGCTCTATCTCACGGGCTACCAGGGGCTGGCATACGTGATGGGCTGGACCGGCGGTTACGTGCTGGTGGCGCTGTTGCTGGCCCCCTATCTGCGGCGTTTCGGTCAATACACCATTCCCGATTTTCTCGGTGCCCGCTATGGCGGCAATTCGGCGCGCCTGGTCGGTGTCCTGGCGACGGTTCTGGCCTCCTTTGTCTACGTGGTTGCGCAGATTTACGGCGTCGGTGTCATTACCAGCCGCTTTGTCGGCTTGCAGTTCGAGATTGGTGTTTTTGTCGGTCTGGCCGGAATTCTGGTCTGCTCCTTTCTCGGCGGCATGCGTGCGGTGACGTGGACGCAGGTTGCCCAGTATCTGGTGTTGATCGTTGCTTATCTCGCACCGGTAACGATGCTTTCGTACAAGGTGACAGGCGTACCCGTGCCACAGATCATGTATGGTCAGGTGTTGCAGAAAATCGAGTTGCTGGAACAGCGGATTTCGAGCGACCCCGCCGAGATCGATGTGCGGCGACTTTTTCTTGAGCGTGCCGATGAGTTTGCAGTAAGAATCAGCGGCCTGCCCGGATCGCTTGGTGAAGAGAAGCGCGTTCTTTCTGCGCAAATTAACCTGATGAAAAACAGCAACGCGCAAATGCGGGATATCTTTGCGCTTGAGCGACAGCGCCGGGAATTGCCGAAGAATGCCGATGCTGCCCGTGAACACTGGGATTCGTTGATGCGGCAGGCCACCCAGCGCGGCGGCGAACTCACCCGTCATGCCGAAGCCTTTCCGGGCATCGATGAAGTGGCGAGCAATACGGCAAGAATCAATTTCATTGCCCTGGTGTTTTGTCTGATGGTGGGAACGGCGGCCTTGCCTCACGTCCTGATGCGTTATTACACGACGCCCAGTGTGCGTGCAGCGCGCAGTTCCGTTTTCTGGTCCCTGCTGTTCATTCTGGGGCTGTATCTGACTGCCCCTGCCTATGCCGTTTTTGCCAAGTACGAGATCTACTCGCACCTGGTCGGTTCGAGCATTGCTCAATTACCTGGCTGGATTGGCGCGTGGGGTAAAGTGGGACTGGTGTCAATCGAGGATATCAACGGCGACGGTATTCTGCAGCTTGCCGAACTTTCGCTTAATCCCGATGTGATTGTGCTGGCGACACCCGAAATCGCCGGTTTGCCTTATGTCATTTCCGGGCTTGTCGCAGCGGGTGCGCTGGCTGCCGCCCTGTCGACAGCAGACGGGCTGTTGCTGACGATTGCCAGTGCCTTGTCGCATGATGCCTATTACAAGGTCTTCCGACCTCAGGCCACGACACAGTGGCGGCTGGTTGTTTCCAAGAGCTTGCTGCTTGTTGTTGCCATACTTGCAGCGATGGTGGCTTCCCAGAAACCGGCCACCATCCTGTTTATGGTGGCCTGGGCGTTTTCACTGGCCGGTGCGGCTTTCTTTCCGGCCCTGGTGCTCGGAATTTTCTGGAAGCGCGCCAACAAGACGGGAGCCATCAGCGGTATGCTGATCGGTTTGCTCGTCACGTTGTACTACATGGTGCGCGTACAGTACAACGCCATTCCCTGGCTCGGCATTCATGGCATCGGTATGGAGCCCTGGCTGGGCATACAGTCAACATCGGCCGGGATCTGGGGCATCGCCGTCGGGTTTCTTACCATCATCGTAGTTAGTCTGCTCACTGAACCGCCAAGCACTGAGACCATGAATTTCGTCGAGAGCGTCCGTTCCCCGGACTTCTCCCGTCACTGAACCGCATTCCAGGGTGTGCATAAAATTCATAACAGGAGGAGTTTCCGATGCAACTGAAGAAAATACACGATGAATACTGGCAGCGAACACTCCGTATTACCGCAATCCTCCTGACCCTATGGTTTGTGGTGACCTTCGTTGTCAGCTATTACGCCCGAGAGCTCAGCGGGATTACAATTTTTGGATTTCCATTCGGCTTTTACATGGGCGCCCAGGGGGCGCTGATCATCTATCTGTTAATCATCTGGTTATACGCCAGATACATGAATGCGCTGGACCAGGAATACGGTGTCTCCGAGGGGGAAGACTGATAGCGCTATTCGACTTTTGCGAAAAGAGTCCATGCCAGAAATCGAACTTCAAGTTCTCTTTGTCCTGCGCGCACTGGCTGAAATTGCCGGCATGTTTCTTCTGGCACAGGGCGCCCTCTTTTTGCTTGCCGGCGGTAAGCGCGAGCAAAACTTTGTCTATCAATTGTTTCGCATCATTACGCGCCCGGTAATTGCGGCGACACGCTTTATGACACCGAATGTGATTGCAGACAAGTACGTCGCCTTCATTGCCTTCTTCCTTCTCTTCTGGCTGTGGATTTTGCTGGCCTATGTCCGGCGGGTCGTCTGTCTATCGAATGGTGTGGTATGTGGCTGAACGATCAGCACGCATCGTTTCCTGATTTGTTGATCGAGTGTGCTTCTGCTAGAATGCGCCCTCTTCGGGAGAGGTGGATGAGTGGTTTAAGTCGCACGCCTGGAAAGCGTGTGTAGGCGTCAGTCTACCGCGGGTTCGAATCCCGCCCTCTCCGCCACGTGGCTTTTAGCACGTTGATTTTTAAGAAGCTGTTGTCTTTGCTTCAGCTGTTGTCTTTGCTTTTGATCTTGCCGTTGCGGGGGAAGAACCCCCTGTGGAGCGTAGCGGAACAGGGGTTCTTCCCCC
>JAYSZS010000423.1:0-7133 GCA_043737935.1 Propionivibrio sp.
TTGACCTTCAGGCAGATCGAAGAAGCGGCCGGTGTGCGTAAACATACCTTTGCCGTAATTACGGACGCCAACCGTTTCCTGTCGGCCTTGACAGAAGCCGAGACCGATCAGCGTGGTTACTTGTTAACCGGCGACGAATCCTTTCTGGAGCCCTATCTGGCACAACGCGCCAGCCTCAGTGGCCGTCTGCAGAATTTGCGGCACCTGACTTTGCTCCCTGCCGCCCAGAAGTACCTTGACGCAGTGGCTCCATTGACCGAAGCCAAACTGGCTGTAATGTCACAAACCATCGAATTGCGTCGCCAGCAAGGCATGCCGGCCGCACTAGCGCTGGTTCGCGGCGGTCAGGGCAAGTCCTTGATGGATTCAATCCGTAGTGAAATGCTCGGTTTTATTGAGACGGAAGAAAATCTGCTGGCGCAGCGCGAAGCAGAATTCCAGTCTCAAATGCGTCGCATGTTTTCACTTATTGTAGCGGCCAGTCTGCTGGCCGCGTGGTTTGCCATCGCCTTTGCCTGGTTGATTTATCGCCAGACACAACAGCGCTTCAAGGATTTGAGGCTTCTCGAAACACGGCATTTGCTCGAGAGCCAGGAGGCGATGAATCGACAACTGCAACAGGCCAATGCCGCCCTTGCCGATCGTGAGGAAAAGCTCACGGTAACGCTTGACTCGATCGGCGACGCGGTGATCGCTACTGATGCCGAAGCACGGGTTACCCTGCTCAACCCCGTTGCCGAGCAACTCACCGGGTGGACGCAGGTGCAGGCCCTTGGCCTTCCGGTAGCTGAGGTTTTCCACATCGTCAGCCAAAAAACACGTGAACCCACCACCATCCCGGTCATCGAAACCTTGGCGCAGGGCACGTTCAAGGGCCTGGCCAATCATACGATCCTGATTGCGCGCGATGGCCGCGAGTGCGATATCGCCGACAGTTGCGCACCGATTCGCGATCGTAACGGTCAGGTGGTCGGTGCCGTGCTGGTGTTCCGCAATGTCACCGATGACTGTGCATTGCAGCATTCCCTGGAGGTGCAACAGATCGAACTGGAGATGCAGAACGAGGAACTGAGCCAGTCGCAGGCGGCACTGGAAATCTCGCGCTTGCGCTATTTCGACCTCTATGACCTGGCACCAGTCGGCTATTGTACCCTGAGCGAAGCGGCAGCCCACCCGGGGCAGATCCTGGAGGCCAACCTGACCGCCGCCACCTTGCTGGGTGTCGCTCGGGGCGATCTGGTCAAGCAAACCTTTTCCCGTTTCATTGCCAGGGAAGGTGCGGATATCTACCATTTGCTGCGCAAACAGCTCAGCGAGACGAGTGCGGCGCCGCCGTGCGAGTTGCCGTTGGTCAGGCCGGATGGCACGACCTTCTGGGTGCGCCTGGAGGCCACGGCGGCGCAGGACAATGGCAGTTCAGTTACCCGCATCGCGATCAGCGACATCAGCTTGCGCAAGCAGGTGGAAGAGGCGTTGTACAAGGCCGGTGCCCTGCAGCGCGCGATTTTCAACAGTGCCACATTTTCGAGTATCGCCACCGACGCCAGCGGCGTCATCCAGATCTTCAACGTTGGTGCGGAGAGCATGTTCGGTTACGCCGCGATCGACGTACTGAACAAGATCACCCCGGCGGATATTTCCGATCCGCAGGATGTCATCGAGCGCGCACAGGCCCTCAGCGCAGAGCTGGAAAGGCCGATTACACCCGGCTTCGAGGCTTTGGTGTTCAAAGCCTCGCGCGGCATCGAAGACATCTACGAGCTGACCTGCATACGCAAGGATGGCAGCCGCTTCCCGGCGCTCGTCTCGGTCACCGCCCTGCGCGATGTGCAATACACGATCATCGGCTACCTGCTGATCTGCACCGACAATACTGCGCGCAAGCGGGTCGAATCCGAACGGGCACGGCTCGATCAGGCGCTGCTGGACAAGAACGTCGAGCTTGAGCGAGCCAAGATCGTAGCCGAACAAGCCAATCTCGCCAAATCGGAGTTCCTGTCCAGCATGAGCCATGAGTTGCGCACACCGCTCGGTGCGATCCTTGGCTTTGCTCAACTCCTCGAATCGGGTACGCCGTTGCCGACGCCCTCGCAAAACAAGAGCATTGCCCAGATCCTCAAAGCCGGATGGTATCTGCTCGAGCTGATCAATGAAATCCTCGATCTGGCGCAAATCGAGTCCGGTAATCTGTCGCTGTCGATGGAGGCGGTCGGGTTGACTGAGGTCATGAGCGAATGCGAGGCCATGTTCGAGCCGCAGGCGAAAAAGCGCGGTATCCGCCTTATTTTCGAGCCATTCGAAATGCCCTGTTATGTCCAGGTCGACCGGACGCGGGTCAAGCAGGTGCTCATCAACCTGCTTTCCAACGCCATAAAATATAATAGGGAGGATGGCCTGGTCATTGTCACGGGCACCTTGATCGATCCGGATGTGATTCGAATTAGCATCCGGGACAGTGGTGAAGGATTGTCTGCAGAACAGATAACGCAACTTTTCAAGTCCTTCAACCGTCTCGGACAAGAGGAAAACGACACCGAAGGCACAGGTATTGGCTTGGTGGTGAGCAAGCGGCTGATTGAATGTATGGGGGGCAACATCGGCGTCGAGAGCACGGTCGGGGAAGGCAGCGTGTTCTGGATCCAATTGAACCTGATCCCGGTGCCACAGGCACTCACCGCTGTAGCCGAAATGCCGAGGATTGACCGGTTATTAGGTGAAGGTGCCGCACCGCTGCGCACGCTGCTCTACGTTGAGGACAATCCGGCCAATCTGATGCTGGTCGAGGATCTCGTCGCACGGCGGCCCGATATTCGCCTGCTCAGTGCAGTGGATGGCTACCGGGGCATCAAGATTGCACGCAAGGTCGTTCCGGATGTGATCCTGATGGACATCAACCTGCCTGGAATTAGCGGCCTGCAGGCGCTTAAAATATTGGCTGAAGACCCGGTCACAGCCCACATCCCGGTGATCGCATTGAGTGCCAATGCCGTTCCGCGCGATATCCAGAAGGGGCTGGAAGCCGGTTTCTTTAAATATCTGACCAAACCGATCAAGGTTGCGGAGTTCATGTCCACGCTGGAAGTGGCCCTGCAATTTGCCACAGCAGATCGTAACAACGTCACCCAAAAGGAATCCGCATGTTGATTATCGAATCCGAAATCCTCAGCGCCAGTATCCTGATCGTTGACGACCAGGAATCCAATATCAGTCTGCTCAAGCAAATGTTGATCGAGGCGGACTACACTTTTATCAGCTCAACCATGGATCCGCGCGAGGTCTGCGCGCTGCATCGAAAATACCGCTACGACCTGATCCTCCTCGATCTGCAGATGCCCGGCATGGATGGCTTCCAGGTGATGGAAGCCCTCAAGACCAACGCGGCGGACAGTTATCTTCCGGTATTGGTGATCACCGCCCAGCCGGGCCACAAACTGCGTGCGCTGCAAGCCGGCGCCCGGGATTTCGTCAGCAAGCCCTTCGATCTGCTTGAAGTGAAGACGCGCATCCGCAACCAGCTTGAAGTTCGCTTGCTTTACCGTAAACTCGAAAACTACAGCAAGGAGCTTGAACAGACCGTGCAGGAACGGACAGCCGAACTGCGCGAAAGCGAAGCCCGTTATCGCAGCCTGACCGAACTGGCCTCCGACTGGTATTGGGAGCAGGACGAGAATATGAAATTCACCAAGGTTTCCGGCCCGGTGCTGGAGATGCTTGGTGTCCGCGTCGATAACCTGAGCGGAGATGGCGCAGATGCCGTCGGTATTCAATTGGCCGGCTGGGATGAGAAGGAGCGAGCCTGGCTGCAGGCGACCATTGCCGACCGGAAACCGTTCCTCGACTTTGTGTTCACCCGCGTCAATGTCGATGGTTCGCAGCAGAAGTTTCAGGTCAGCGGGGAGCCCATGTTCAACCAGTCTGGCCGCTACATCGGTTACCGCGGAATCGGCTTCGAACTCGCGGGGAAGCATTGAAATGATCTCACGATCTGGCCCCCCGAGCATGTCAGCGGCGCATAGTCCGAATCAAAACCATCTTATCGCCGCCTTGACGAAAGATGAATTCGAGCCGCTGGCGACGCAACTGGAACTGGTTCCGATGCCCCTCGGGCAGATGCTTTACGAACCCGGAGAACAGTTACCGCACGCCTATTTTCCGACGAGCTGCATCGTCTCGCTGCACTATGTTACCGAATCCGGCGCGTCGGCCGAAACCGCCAGTGTCGGTAGAGAAGGCTTGGTCGGCGTTTCGCTGTTTATGGGCGGGAACACAACATCAAGCTCGGCCGTGGTGCAAACCGCAGGCCACGCCTACCGCCTGGAGCGGCACAAACTGCTGCAAGAGTTTAATCGCGCCGGCCCCCTGCAGCGCCTGTTATTGCGTTACACACAGGCTTTGCTGACGCAGATGGCCCAGATTGCGGTGTGCAACCGGCACCATACGCTTGAGCAGCAACTGTGCCGCTGGCTGCTGATGACGCTGGATCGTCTGCCGACGAACGAGTTGACCATGACCCAGGAACTGGTCGCCAGCATGCTCGGCGTACGCCGGGAAGGAGTCACCGAGGCGGCCGGAAACCTGCAGCGCGCAGGCTGTATCAGTTACCGGCGCGGCCACATTGCCGTTCTTGACCGATCCGGTCTGGAGACTCGCGCCTGCGAGTGCTACGCGGTGGTCAAGGCGGAAATGAAGCGCCTGCTTTCGGATGTACAGTATCGCCACGGCAAGTGACTACCGCCAGGCCAGCGTCGCAGGTTAAATTTGTTCTAGAAACCCATCGTGGCCCGAGGCCAGGCTTCGCGCTCATTCCGGCGAAGGCCGGAATCCGCATTTGTACAACTGATCAAGATGTTAGTAAAACTGTTTTGATGAACGAACTGGATTCTGGGTCAAGCCCGGAATGACGGTGATTCAATGAGTTAGCGTTAGAACAAATTTACCCTGGCCATCGTCGCCAGCGCAGTGACCTCCGGCGCACGCAAGTTGACAGCAGGGGCTTACTCGGATGCCCAGCGAAAGTCGACTGTCTTGAGCTGGTTCGTACCGACGGCAACCTGGCGCTTTTCCGCCTTGCCGGCAAAGCTGGCGACGATCTGATAATTGCCTGCGGGCAAGCGGGTCAGGAACCACGGCCCTTCGCTGGGGGTATCCAGAGTGGTTTTGCCTTTTGCGTCAATGATCGTGACATTGACGCCACTCACGTATTCGCCAGACTTCATGGCGAACACCAGTTTGAGATTGAATTCACTGACCATCATATTCAGCCGGTCGATCGACTCGTCTCCGACACCGCCGGAAACATAGGATATGCCGCCGGGGGTTTGTGCGATTGTCTCCTTGTTGTCGGCGGCGAGCGAAAAAAACGATGCAGAGCCAAGCAAAATGGTCATCACGCCATACGAAAGTAATTTGCTCTTGATGCCGGAATTCGGTTTCATGTGTCGATACTCCTATGTCAAATTGATAATCAGGGAATTTAGCGGCTTGTTGCCTGCCAGCGCCTTTGAACGCCAGGCCAGCTATTAACGATTATCCTTATCCGAAAATCGATTTCTGTGCGTTGGCGAACAGAGTGTCCATTGCCGGTAACCGATAATGATAAGACTCATTGTTTTTCAGTATTCAACGAGATGTTTATTTTCTTCAATCCCACACCGTCATGACCTTGCCTCGGCCAATCCTCTGGGTCGCAGGATTATTAATCGCTCCTGTCGTGCTGGCGGTTCTTTATGTTGCCATTTTCGGCTGGAACTGGTTGCGCGGGCCAATCGAGCGCACGGTCCTGGAGAAAACCGGGCGCCAACTGGTCATTGGTGGCGATCTTGAGCTCAGGTTGGGCTGGCCGCACCCCCGCCTGCATGCCAGTTCAGTGTCCTTCGCCAACCCCGCCTGGGCCATGGAAAAACAGATGGTCACCGCCGACGCGGTGGACATCGCGATCGATTTGCCGCAACTGCTCCGGATGAATATTGTATTTCCCGAGGTCAGGCTTGCGCGTGGAGTGATTTTTCTTGAGCAAGGCAGCGAAGGCCGTAGGAACTGGTTGCTCGATGTCAACCAGCAGGATGAAGCGGCACGCATCCTGATCTCCCGGTTAGCCATCGATCAGGGAACGCTCGGCTATGACGATGCCGAACAGAAGACGCGCATCCGCGGTGAACTGTCGACGCGGGATAGCTCGACCGGCCCGCAGCCCAATGCCGATGGGCTGGACTTTACCGCGCACGGGCAATACAAGGGCATGCCGCTCAAGGCGCACGGCAAGGGGGGGCCGATACTGGCGCTGCGCGATGAAAGCACGCCTTATCCGTTGCAAGCCGAAATTGCGGTGGGCCGTACCTTGGTCAAGGCCGAAGGCACCATTACCAGCCTGGTGAAGTTCACCGCGATGGACATGCACCTTGCCCTGCGCGGCGACAGCCTGGCGCAGCTTTTCCCCTTGCTCGGTATCGCCTTTCCGCAAACACGCGCTTACGTGACCAAAGGGCAAATTGTGCACAGCGGGGAAACGTGGCGCTATGAGAAATTTACGGGCCGCATCGGGGGCAGCGATATCGCCGGTACATTCCAGGTCGATAGCGGCGGCAAACGCACGGCGGTACAGGCCGATCTGGTTTCCAGACAACTCGATCTGGCCGATCTTGGCCCCATGATCGGTGCCCGACCCGGTCGCCTGCAAGCCGCAAGAGAGGCGGCCCCCGAGCCTTCGTCAAACGTCGCTCCGACCCCTGCGAGCGCTCGCGTGCTGCCGGTCATTCCCTTCAGTACCGGGCGCTGGGACAGCGTCGACGCCGAGGTCACCCTGAAGGCCGGAAGCATTCGCGCCGATGATCTGCCGCTCGAAAACCTGGCAACCCGTCTGAGCTTGCGCGATTCGGTGCTGACGCTCGATCCGCTCGATTTCGGCATCGCCGGCGGCCACCTCAGCGGCATGATTTCGCTCGATGGGCGGAAGGATCCGATTCAGGCGCAGGCCACAATCAAGGCAAGAAAAATTCTTATTGCCAAACTTTTTCCGAAGGTCGAATTAAGCAAAACCAGTATCGGCCAGATCAACGGCGATTTCGATCTCACCGGAACCGGCAACTCGGTTGGGCGCATGCTGGCGACGTCAAGCGGCAAGGTCGGCTTGGTGG
>JAYSZS010000424.1:0-7133 GCA_043737935.1 Propionivibrio sp.
GGAGGGCTTTGATTTCCGGCAGATGGAAAGCTATCAAGTTGACCGCGATAAGGCCGCCTGGCCGAAATCGGAAGCAGAAATGCGCGAATTGTGGCACAAGCGGGTCAAGAACGACTGGCTACGGCTCAAGCTTGCCGGGAAAGACAACAAGAATATCGCCGAGACGCTGGATAAACGTTACAGCCAATCGCTGAAACGCATTAGCCGGATAAAGAGCGATGACGCCTTTCAGTCATTCATGAACGCCTACACGATGGCCATCGAGCCCCACACCAATTACCTGGGACCGCGAACCACCGAGGATTTCGACATATCGATGAGACTTTCCATGGTTGGGATAGGTGCGGTACTGGCCGATAAAAATGATTACACGACCATTCGGGAACTCGTGCCGGCTGGTCCTGCCGCCCTCTCGGGCCAACTCAAGATCGGCGACCGCATTCTCGGCGTGGCGCAAGGCCAGGGTGGCGTCATGACCGAAGTTCTCGGCTGGCGCCTGGATGACACCGTTGCCTTGATTCGCGGTGCGGCCGACTCGGTGGTGGTGCTCGACGTGCTCCCTGCGGGCGCCGGGCCGGATGGCAAACACACTCGGGTGTCATTGATCCGGAAAAAAATCACTCTGGAACAGCAGGCGGCAAAAAAATCCATCCTTCCCGTGCGCGACGGCGAGGCCGTTCGACGCATCGGCGTGATCTCGCTACCCACTTTTTATCAGGATTTTGAAGCGCGTCAAAAGGGCGAGCAGAATTACAAGAGCGCAACCCGCGATGTGGCGCGCCTGCTGGACGAACTCAAAAAGGAAAAGGTCGATGGCGTACTGATCGACTTGCGCAATAACGGCGGGGGTTCATTGACCGAAGCCGTCGAACTCACCGGCCTGTTCATCGACAAGGGGCCGGTGGTGCAACAGCGCAATGCCCAGGGCGAAATCACCGTGGAAAGCGACAAGCGAGCCGGAGTCGCCTGGGATGGCCCGCTTGGGGTACTAATCAACCGGACCTCGGCCTCCGCCTCGGAAATCTTTGCCGCCGCCATTCAGGACTATGGCCGGGGATTGTTGATCGGTCAAACGAGTTTTGGCAAAGGTACAGTCCAGACCATGATGAATCTCGATCAGATCGCCAAAAACGACAAAAAAGTATTCGGCGACCTGAAATTGACCGTCGCCCAGTTTTTCCGCATCAATGGCGGCACCACTCAATTGCACGGGGTTCGGCCGGACATCCGCTTCCCCGCGCTTTCCGAAGCGGACAGTCCTGTTGGCGAATCGAGTTTCGACAACGCGCTCCCTTGGGCGCAGGTCAAGGCCGCAGACTATTCTCCGCTAGGTCATTTCAACTCTCTGCAACCCCTCCTGTTGGCACGCCATGAAGCTCGGGTCAAGAACGACAAGGATTTCATCTACCTTCAGGAAGACATCGCCGAATTTAAACTTCGGCGCAGGAAAAACCTGATTTCGTTGAACGAAGCAGAACGACGCAAGGAACGCGATGCGCAGGAGGCACGGCTGTCTTCTCGAGAAGCAAGGAAGAATGCAGGCAAGAACGTTCAGGACGATGTGGCCGGTCAGGAGTCCGCATCGGAGAACAGCTCGGGGCGTCGGGACGATGGCCTGCAGGCCGATGAACGCACTCTGGCGATCGAACTTAAAATCGAAAAAGCACGAAAAAATGCCAAAGACGTGTTCCTGAACGAAGCGGCACATATCCTCAGCGACGAAGTCGGTCTGTTGAAAAACAGCCCCAGGCTCGCGGCCCGTCCGATGGCCGGCATTTCGTCGACTCCCGATCAGGCGCTCCCAGTGGAGGCGGTTCGCTCCGGTGTCTGGTGAGGGGGCTGCTTTGCCGGCGAAGAGCAGCGCCACGTTTTTTATTTGATATTCTTCCTCAACGATTTTGCTCTTAAGCTCTGACTTTCAGGCAGGCCCGGTGATGTCGATGATGCCGAAAACGAGAAGGGCTTCAGGATGCTGTCGTCACATCCAGACCCAATGGGTCATGTATCTGCGGATGAAAACATAGCGTGTCGGTCACGTCCAAAGTGTTGCTGCCACGATAGGGAGCGGCGCTTTTTAACACGAGTATCAGGCAGCAGGTTCTGGATAACGTTGGCGAGACCAGAAGTAATAACCTTGAGCAAAGGCAAGGGCAAGGGTGAGCAAAATCGCGCTGATGTTTTTCGGGCCAACAGGCAGTCCATGTATAGTTTTTGATATTAACTGAGGTCTGAGCAATGATCCCTTCCGGCGCCGTCTTCTTCATCCTGATCACCGCCGTGCTGCTGGCGGCGGCGCTGGCGTGGGTGCTTGCCGCCTTGTATCAGCGCCGCATGCTGGCGCTGATGAACAGTGGCACGGCGCCCGAACCGGCAGCCGGTGTCGTCGGGATCCCTGCCCCCCAGGTCGCGCGCGCCGGGACCTGGGGTACGGGCGTGGATTTGACGGCCAATCGGCGCGCCACGATCCGGCTGATGCTCAGTCTGGGCGCCATCTCGCTGCTCATCGCGCTGACCCAGTCCTGGCTGGCCCTGCTCTTTGTCTATGATGAAGGCAAATTTAGCCTGAATCGCCTGTTGGTGCTCGGCGCGATCTATGCCTGGCCGATGGTGCTGGCCTGGGGCCTGGCGCGACGCTGGTCGTGGCTGCGCATCCTCATCGGTATTGCCTTGTATT
The DNA here is from genome assembly GCA_043737935.1 of Propionivibrio sp. Lineage (GTDB taxonomy): Bacteria > Pseudomonadota > Gammaproteobacteria > Burkholderiales > Rhodocyclaceae > Propionivibrio. The sequence goes on from JAYSZS010000424.1 coordinate 2,675, forward strand.
TGCTGGCGATGCTGGTGCTGGTAATGATCCGGTCGACCGAGGCGCAAACCCTGACTTCGGTGAGCGGCTGGCTGTTCAGCCAGGTCGCCATCCCGATGACGATCACCTTGCTGATCGGTGCCAGCGGACGCATACGCGCAGTAGCACCCTATCTGCTGCCGCCGACGCTGATGCTTACCTTTTCGTCGGTGCTGGCCTTGCAGGTGTTGACGCAGTCAGTTAACGATCCGGCACCCTGGGTCATCCGCCTGGTGGAAACTCTGGGTGCCTATCCCACGCTATTGCTGTTCGCTTTCGTACCCTGGCTGGTTCTGGCCTGGCCGGTCATCAAACTGGGCAAATGGCTGGCCAGCGCTTATCGGGCCAAGCTTTTTTCCGATCTGAGCTACCTGATTGGCATTTACTGGTTCCTGATCCTGTTTGCCAGCGCGCTGCCGGCCATGGAAAGTGTCGGCTGGGTGGCCTTCGTCCAGCTTCTCGCCTGGCTGTGGTTACCCGCTTTTCAGCACGGGCTGCGAGGCCCCCTGACACCACCGCCGGGACCGCCAACCCTGCTCGTGCTGCGTGTATTCCAGCGCGATGCGCAGGTCGAGCGTTTGTTCGACCAGGTCATCGAACGCTGGCGGCTGACCGGCAACACCGTACTTATAGCCGGTACCGATCTGCTCACCCGGACTCTCGATGCGGACGATCTGTTCGTCTATCTCAACGGCGCCCTGGCCGAGCGCTTCATCGCCAGCCCCGCGCAATTATTAGAGCGCATCGAGGGCTTCGACTGGCTGGCTGACCCGGACGGCCGTTACCGCATCAACGAGTGCTATTGCTTCGACAGCACCTGGCAGACGGCTTTGCTCGCGCTGGTGACGCGCGCCGATGTGGTGCTCATGGACTTGCGCGGGTTCCGCGCGGAAAACAGGGGTTGCCGGCACGAACTGGGCGTCCTGGCCAGCGCCGCTCATCTGCGCCGGGTGCTCGTGCTGCACGACCGTGAGACGGCTCGCGCCGTTGCGGAGTCGGATATCGACCCGGATACTGGCGGACGCTTTCAGTGGTTGTCCGCCGATCGCCTGGATGGCGCGATGACCGACCGCGTGCTGGCCGCACTGTTCGCCCGGGCGAGGTGAACTATGGGAACGAGGGGAACCACGGGAACCATGGCAAGACTGTTCATCAGTTACCGTCGCGACGACCAGGCCGGTTTTGCCGGGCGCCTCGCCGATGACCTGGGCACAGCTTTCGGCGCCGACAATGTCTTTCGCGACATAGAAGACATTCGCCCCGGAGAGGATTTTGTCGTCGCTCTTCTGAAGCAGTTTCAAGGCACCGGCGTGATGCTGGTGATGATCGGTCCGGCCTGGCTGACCGCGAGCAAGAACGGCGTTCGCCGCCTGCACGATCCGGGCGATTTCGTCCGGATGGAGATTCAAGCCGGGTTGGAATCGGGCAAGCCGGTCATCCCGGTACTGGTCGGCGGGGCGCTCATGCCGACCGAGGCCGACCTGCCGCCCGCCCTGGCTGGCCTCGCACGGCGCCAGGCAGTGGTGTTGTCCGATGCCGGCTGGCGAAGCGATGTGGAACGTTTGGTCACCAGTTTGCGCGATCAGCTGCCAACGATCGGCAACCAGAAGCCCGAAGCCAGGTCTGGCGGGTTGATCCTGGCCGGGGGGATGCTTCTTGTCTTGCTGGCCATGTTTGCTGCGATGCGCTTCCTGCCGGAGAATGCGGGCAGCTCGCAGCCGCTGATCGCCATCCCCCAGCAACCGGCCCTTGAAATCGCCGGACGGTGGACAGCGCGGGTCAAATACGCCTGGGGCGACGAATACAATGAGGTCTTTGAATTCAAGATGTTGGGCAAGCAAGTGCATGGTAGCGCCACCTATCTGATCAGTCGGCTGACCATCGAGCAGGCTACTCTTGAGGACGGCTGGTTGCGCTTCATCACCCACAGCCGGGAGATGCTCGGTAGCGACAGACCCTGGAAAGACGTTACCCATCGCTATACGGGCCAGGTCACGCCCGAGGGAATCCGTTTCACACTGGAAAGCGAGGGCGGCTATTCCCTTAACCCTCCGCTTGAATTCGTCGTCGTGCGCGCCAGCCCGTGAATGATGCCATCCTCAATCCATTTAGACTATCGAGGAGTGCAGACATGCAAGGTATTTTCATCGGCTATCGTCGTCTGGACAGTCAAAGTGTCGCCAACCGCCGGCGTCTGGATGTTCCTAACGACTATACCCGCCTGAAGATAGGCACCGCGCTGCAACGCAACCATGTGCGAGTTAATAGGCGATTCCGTTGCTGCCGGAAGCTGCCCGGATGCCCGGATGCCCGGATGCCCGGCAAGGACGATCTGCCCGATGACCTTATGCCGCTGGCCCGCCCAACGCCATCGAGTTGCCCGACAAACGCTGGGAGTACGACGTCTCGCAACGGGTGGACACGCTCAGCAAGGCATTGCCTGCCCCCAAGCTCTTGACAGCCTTGCAGCCATCGCTTCAAATCCTTCTTTAAGTCCACAAACGAAACATACAAGGATACAAGGGTTCGGGTGAGGGCCAAACACTGGCCCAACTGGGTGTTGCGGCCAATTTGTTGCACTCAACTGCGGTTTCTAGTCACTTGCAAGTTCATTCTTGACATTTTTTGCGAAGAATCGGATGCAAATCGCTTGTCTCGGTGATAACAGAGCTTGCCGCTATGACCAGAACCCACAAAGGTATTTATTAATACAAACTGCATACGCAAGAATGGATAGAGCGGACCTGAATCGGTGGATCGTCCAAATTTGCTCGCACAACCGAGCCTTTACTCTTGGCTCAAATTCTACAAGCACCTGTCTGGTTCCGGCTCGTCCGGCATAGGATGAACGCAATGATGAACACACCCTCCCCGGACAAATCGCAGAGTGACTTAACAGGGACGGTGCCGGGCCTATTGCGTGCGCGTTGCGCCCACAGCCCGGATGCCGTAGCGCTGTGGCAATTGTCGTCGTCGGGTCAATGGATTTCGACCACCTGGGGCGTCTACGGCAAGGCGGTTGCTGCCCTGGCCGCAGGATTCAAAAGAATCGGCCTGACACACGGTGATCGGGTGGGCATCATGTCCGCCACTTGCAAAGAGTGGGACTATGCGCAGCTCGGCGTACTGGCCGCCGGCGGCGTTGCCGTCGGACTGGATCCCTACGCACTCGACGAACACACGCAGGACATCGCCCGCCGCTGCAATTTCGCTGGGGTAGTACTCGGCCATCCTGCGCAGCTCGAAAAACTGGGAGATGAGGCACGAGGAAACCTGCGCTTCATCGTCAGCATCGAGCCGCCCACGGCGCCCGGAATCGTCGCCCTTGACTCACTCCTGGCAGAATCCGCCGAGGGAATCGATTGGGATCAGTCGCAGCCGGACGATGCGGCTACCCTCATTTTCACCTCCGGCACCACCGGTGCACCCAAGGGCATCCAGTACAGCCATCGGCAGATGTGCCTGGCCGTGTCCGCCATACTTTCAGCCTTTCCCGATATCGGCGATGGAAAGCGTCTGACCTGCTGGCTACCCCTGTCGAATCTCTTTCAGCGGATGATCAATCTGTGTGCGATTGAGCGCGGCGCGCAGACATTCTACGTCGCCGATCCGCGGGAAATCATGAAATTCGTCCCGCTCATCGAGCCGCATCTGTTTATCGGCGTTCCCCGTTTTTACGAGAAGCTTTATTCCGGCATGCAGGAGGCCATCGCGAAAAAACCGGCCTGGCAACGGCATCTGGTGCACTGGGCCTTGCGCATCGGCGACCTGAACGCCAGTGCCGAGCGCGCTGGCCGGGCGTGCGGGGTCTTGCTCAATACGAAGCTGGCTTTGGCCGAGCGCCTCGTATTGAGCAAACTGCGGGGCATTCTGGGATCCAATCTGCACTTCATGATCAGTGGTTCGGCCCCCATGCCCTTATGGCTGCTCGAACGCTTTCATGCCATGGGTCTGCCGCTCCTCGAAGCCTACGGACTCAGCGAAAACATCATACCGATCGCCTTGAACCGCCCCCAGCGTTATCGTTTCGGCAGTGTGGGCCAACCCTTGCCTGGCTGCGAGGTCAGGCTCGCCGATGACGGCGAACTGCTGGTGCGCGGGCCCGGCGTGTTCAGCGGCTACTTCGGCGAAGGCCTGGCCGAAGCCCGGGTCGACGCGGAAGGCTTTCTCGCCAGCGGCGATTTTGCGAGCATCGACGCCGAAGGTTTCATCACCCTGATCGGTCGCAAATCCGAAATTTTCAAGACCTCCACCGGTCGCCGCATCGCACCCACCAGTATCGAATGCCACCTAAAGCAGGTGCAGCAAGTCGAGCATGCCATCGTATTCGGCGCCCGACGAGCTCAGCCGGTTGCCCTGCTGATCGTCACTGAAGCGGCCTGGCGAGAAGATCGACACCTGCTCTGTGAACGAATGCGTGAAGAAGTAGCGCAGGCGGTAG
>JAYSZS010000425.1:0-3043 GCA_043737935.1 Propionivibrio sp.
GCGCCGTTATCCTTCCTCGCCAGTTCCAGACGCACCACAGAGCCGATTCTGGTGGCGTGATTAAGTGTAGCCTCAACGGTATCAGTGCCTCTATCACCGGCGATATCGATGTCGTGTGGACGCACGTAAGCGGTAGCGGCAGTGTCGGCAATGTGATTATGTTCCGGTGCATGAATCCGCCCGCCTCCCACATCGGCAACACCATTGTGGACCCGACCTTCGAACAGATTCACGTTGCCGAGGAATTGATACACGAATGGCGTGGCAGGATGATCGTAGACCTCATCGGGTGTGCCGACTTGCTCGATCCTGCCGTTGTTGACCACCACCACCCGGTCGGCGACTTCCAGCGCCTCTTCCTGATCGTGGGTGACGAACACACTGGTCAGATTGATCTCGTCGTGCAGGCGCCTCAACCAGCGCCGCAGCTCCTTGCGCACCTTGGCATCGAGCGCGCCGAACGGTTCATCGAGCAACAACACTTTCGGCTCGATCGCCAGCGCGCGCGCGAGCGCGATGCGCTGCCGCTGCCCGCCGGATAGCTGATGCGGATAGCGGTCCGCCAACCAGTCGAGCTGAACGAGTTTCAACAAGTCGTGAACGCGGCGGCTGATTTCCTTGTCCGACGGACGCAGTGCGCGCGGCCGTACGCGCAAACCAAACGCCACATTTTCAAAAATGCTCATGTGGCGAAACAACGCGTAGTGCTGGAATACGAATCCGACTTCGCGCTCCTGTACGCGCGTTTCGGTGGTGTCTTCGTCGTTGAAAATAATGCGGCCCGTGTCGGGTTTTTCCAGGCCGGCGATCACGCGCAGCAACGTGGTCTTGCCCGACCCGGATGGCCCCAGCAAGGCGACCAGTTCGCCCGGCTTGATTTCCAGGCTGACGCCATTGAGCGCATCGAACGTGCCGAAGCGTTTGGATACATCGAGGACCTGTATGGTCATTTGCTGAACTCCTTCTCACGATTCTCAAAGCGTACTTCGACCACAGTCTTGATCACCAGCGTAACTAAGGCCAGCAACGCCAGCAACGAAGCGCAAGCGAACGCGGCGGCGAACTGGTATTCGTTGTACAGAATTTCGACGTGCAACGGCAGCGTGTTGGTGACGCCCCGGACATGGCCGGACACTACCGAGACCGCGCCGAACTCACCCATCGCACGAGCATTGCAAAGAATGACCCCGTACAGCAGGCCCCATTTCACGTTCGGCAACGTGACATGCCAAAGCGTCTGCCAGCCGTTGGCGCCCAGCACGGCGGCGGCCTCTTCTTCCTCACGGCCCTGCGCCTGCATCAGCGGAATCAGTTCGCGCGCGACAAACGGAAACGTCACAAAGACGGTGGCCAATACGATACCTGGTACCGCGAAAATAACTCGCACGTCGTGCTCTGAAAGCCACGGCCCCAGCCAGCCTTGCAGGCCGAAGATCAACACAAAGATCAGCCCCGAAATCACCGGCGACACCGAGAACGGCAAATCGATGAGCGTGATGAGTACACTCTTGCCGCGAAAATCAAATTTGGCGATGGCCCACGCCGCGGCAACGCCAAATACGAGATTCAGCGGTACGGCGATGAGTGCGGCGATGAACGTGAGCTTGATCGCGGAGATCGCGTCGGGCTCGCTGATAGCCTCCCAATAGACGGTTGCACCCTTGCGCAGCGCTTCATGGAACACCGCCGCCAGCGGCACGAACAGGAACAGCGTGAGGAATGCGAGCGCGATACCGGTGAGCAAGATGGGTATCCACGGAATGGGGCGCCGGCGTTTGATCGCGAAGGACGAGGAACGCGGGGACAGGCCAGGGAGAGTTTGCGCGATAGTCGACACGCTCACCCTCCCTCGTGTCCGCGGCGCTTGCGGCTCCACCACTGCAACGTATTGATGGCAAGCAGCAACAGGAAGGAGGCGACCAACATCACCACGGCAACCGCAGTGGCGCCAGCATAATCGTATTGCTCAAGCTTGGTGATGATGATGAGCGGCGTGATCTCGGAGACCATGGGCATATTGCCGGCAATGAAGATGACCGAGCCGTATTCGCCCAGTGCGCGCGCAAACGCGAGCGTGAAGCCGGTGACGACCGCCGGCAGCACCGTCGGGAAGATCACCCGCTGGAAGGTCTGCCAGTGCGACGCGCCAAGCGATTGCGCCGCTTCTTCAAGTTCCTTTTCCAGGTCTTCCAGTACCGGCTGCACTGTCCGCACCACGAATGGCAGGCCGATGAAGGTCAGCGCCACCAGGATACCGAGCGGCGTGAATGCCACCTTGATGCCCATTTCCGCGAGTGGCTTTCCGAGCCAGCCGTTGGTGGCATAGACCGCCGTGAGTGCAATTCCGGCTACCGCTGTTGGCAGCGCAAACGGCAGATCGACCAGCGCATCGATGATGCGCTTGCCCGGAAATTTGTAACGCACCAGCACCCAAGCGACCAACAGGCCGAACACGGCATTGATGGCCGCCGCGAGCAGTGAAGTGCGAAACGTGAGCCAGTAGGAAGCAAGCACGCGCGGCGCCGTGACAGCGGATACGAACGCTTCCCACGACATGGTGAAAGTTTTGATGAACGCCGCTGACAACGGGATCAGCACGATCAGGCTTAAGTACAGGACCGTGAAGCCCAGGGCCAGGTTAAAACCCGGCAGGACGCTATGCTGGCGAATGGCGGTGGCACTCATCGGCGTGCCTTATTTCGCGCCCGGCTGGTAAATCTGATCGAACGAGGCACCATCGGCAAAATGCGCCCTGGTCGCTTTGGCCCAACCACCGAAGGCCTGGTCGATGTTGATCAGTGCGACCTTGGGAAACTGTTTCTCATATTTCTTGGCGACCTTTTCGTTACGCGGGCGATAGTAGTGCTTTGCCGCAATGTCTTGGCCTTCGTCGGTATAAAGATATTCAAGGTAAGCCTGCACAGCCTTGCGCGTGCCCTTTTTGTCGACCACTTTATCAACAACCGCAACCGGCGGCTCGGCGAGAATGGAAAGCGAGGGAGCAACAATTTCGAACTTGTCCAGGCCGAGTTCCTTCAGCGCA
>JAYSZS010000426.1:0-3041 GCA_043737935.1 Propionivibrio sp.
ATCGGCACCAATGATATGCGATTGTCCTCGGCGCGCGTGGTGTAATAGTCGTGCTGAATGACTTGCAGATAGAAAAAACGTCCGATCAGGATGGCAAAGGCCAGCACCACGGCACCCGCCGCAAAGGCAATGCGGAAGCGGAAGCGATCAAGCTCACTATCCTGTGTATGCAATGACGAGTGCCGTTTGTGCAAGGCAAGTGTCCTCAAATGGGCCGATTGGCGTCACGGTCTACCGGCTGATACTGGGGTAAAAGCAGTGCAAAGGTCAGCGGCAACCACAGCAGAGCGCCGAAAAACGGTCCGACAAAATAGCCCAATCCAGGAAACTCGGCACCCGGCATGAGGCGAACAGCAAACTGCACAAGTTGCACCATCAACAATAGGGGCAGGATATGCAAGGCTTGCTGGCCGAGCGGAAACCACAGGATGCGGCGCGACAGCGAGGTGGCGGCGTAGGACGCCACAACATAAGCCAGCGCATGCTGACCGAGCAGACTTGAATCGGCAACGTCCATGGTCAAGCCGAGAATGAAGCCGGTTCCCATGCCCACGTGGCGCGGTTCGCGAATGCTCCAGAAGATGATCAGCATAGCCACCCAGTCAGGCATCCAGGGCCAGGCCGAGGTGGGCAAAAAGTTGAAGACCAGAGCAGCCGCCAGACTGATCAGGATAAACCAGGAGCGGACCGGTTGCAGAATGCGTGATGAGGAGTAAGTGGGTTGCATCGGGCTATTCCCTTTTCAGTCGCTTTTTCTTTGCCCCGGACTTGGCCGACGTTTTGGCGCCACCGGCTGCGGCTTCGCTGGTCAATTGTGCGGGCAATTGAATCGTTTCGCGAGGATCCAGCACCATGACGTCACCGAAGTTTTCAACGCCGGCGACGGGTTCGCAGTAAATGCGTGCGAAGGAGTACGAGGTGTCGCGTTCGATATGTACGACTTTGGCCACCGGGAGTCCGGGCAAAAAGATGCCATCGAGCCCCGAAGTCACCAGCAGATCGCCGTTCTGCACATCGGCATTGGCGGGCATATAGCGCAGTTCGAGCTGGCCATTACCCAGCCCGAAAACAACCGAGCGCAGCCCGTTGCGAACAATTTGAACGGGTACCGCCTGATCCTTGTCGGTAATCAGCGTGATCTCTGAAACGAAGGGGAAGACCCGCGTCACCTGGCCGATGACACCGGCATCATCGACCACCGGTTGTCCGGCAACGATTTTGTCCTGCTGGCCTTTGTCGACGATGACCCGACGCGAAAAGGGATCGCGTGCCGCATAAAGGATTTGTGTTACCCGCCCATTAGTTTTCTGCCGTCCCTTGATGTCGAGCAGTTTGCGCAGACGATCGTTCTCCACTTCAAGCTGTTGGGTGCGCAATAGTGTCTCGGCACCGTCCAGTTGAGCGCGTTTCAGGCGGGAATTTTCATCCTGAAAGCGGCTGATGCCGGAAAAATAATTTCCGGCATTCTGGAGAAGCTCGACCGGAGCCTGTGCCGCCTTTTGTAGGGGATGCGTAAACAGCGACACGCCCTGCCTTAGCAGCTCAAGAGTCTGAAAGCGGGAATCGATGAAAATCAGCGCCAGCGAAAGCGCGGCGTAGAACGCCAAGCGCGCCAGCGGCGCCGGTCCGCGTTTGAAGAACGGTGGCGGTTGATGATCCATGATTCAGGCAGGAGTGAGGAGTGTGGAGTGAGGAGCCGGCAAGCGTGCTCCACAAGCGGTGTTTATTTTGCCGACAGGAATTACCGGGCAGAGATTCAGTGTAAAACAGGCAAGGGATTTATTTCTCAATCCTCACCTCTCACGCCTCACGGAATTTCAGTCCGAGGTGAAGATGCTGCCAAGCTTGTCCATCCTCTCGAGCGCCATACCACAACCGCGGGCCACACAGGTCAGCGGTTCTTCGGCGACGATCACCGGCAGACCGGTTTCTTCCATCAGCAAGCGGTCAATACCTCGCAAAAGTGCGCCACCGCCAGTCAGCACCATGCCCTTGTCGGCAATATCGGCGCCGAGTTCGGGCGGAGTTTTTTCAAGCGCCGACTTTACCGCCGAAACAATATTATTGAGTGGTTCGGTGAGAGCTTCGAGGATTTCGTTTGAAGAAATAGTGAACTTGCGCGGAATACCTTCCGCCTTGTTGATGCCGGAGACTTCCATCTCGCGCACTTCGGCACCAGGAAAGGCCGAGCCGATGCGCTTCTTGATGTTCTCGGCGGTATTTTCGCCGATCAACATGCCGTAATTGCGGCTGATGTAATTGATGATCGCTTCGTCGAGCTTGTCGCCGCCGACGCGTACCGAACCGGCATAACACATGCCGCCAAGGGAAATGACACCGACCTCGGTTGTTCCGCCGCCGATGTCGACGACCATCGATCCGGTCGGTTCGGAAACCGGCAAATCGGCACCAATCGCTGCCGCCATCGGTTCCTCGATCAGGAATACCTGACTGGCACCGGCGCCGATCGCCGATTCGCGAATGGCACGACGCTCAACCTGCGTCGACCCCGACGGCACACAGATAATGATGCGCGGACTGGGCGACAGCAGACGCGAATCGTGCACCTTGCGGATGAACTGCTTGAGCATCTGTTCGGTCACGGTAAAGTCGGCGATCACACCGTCCTTCATCGGACGAATAACCGTAATGGCACCCGGTGCCTTGCCAAGCATATTCTTGGCGCTCAAACCGACGGCCTGGATAGTCTTTTTGGCGTTGGGGCCGCCTTCCATGCGAATGGCAACAACCGAGGGTTCGTCGAGGACGATCCCTTTGCCGCGCACGTAGATCAGCGTGTTGGCGGTACCCAGATCGATGGCCAGATCGTTGGAAAAATAACTGCGAAGAAAACTGAACATGCGTGAATATCCCTTAAAGCTCCGCAGGGGCTGCGGCAAGCAAAGTATTTATGATACCTTATATGGCACTTCGTTTTAATACCTTACTGATTGCCTAGCCATGTCGCTTACCCTGGAACAGGTTCGACGCGTCGCCCACCTCGCCCGGATCGAAGTCAGTAATGCCGAGGCGGAAGCCAC
>JAYSZS010000427.1:0-7119 GCA_043737935.1 Propionivibrio sp.
AAGCTGAATACCCAGCACCCACACCATTCCGGAGAAGGTGAAAAAGGATAGTGCCGTGGACACCAGGATGATACGGGCTATGCGCTCGGAATCGACACCGAAGCGCTCGGCCAACATTGAAACCTTGCTGGCAATGGATGTGTTTGTGGCAGCGCGGCTACGAGCATGAGCGCCGTAAGTATCTGCGCTGTGCAGGGGAAGGTAACCGTCAGGATCGACTGGACAGCGTGCACCCACACTCAAGCGTCAGCACGACAACACGTCATAGAAAGGTCTCGCGCCGGCATCCCAGCCACACGGCGACGCCCAGCAAAGCGAGGAAGCAGAGCACCGACCAGTTGGCCAGCGAGAGACCGAGGAATATCCACTCCTTGCTGGTACAGAATCCGGTGACCATGAACATCGCCGGCCACTGCGCTCCAAGCCAGTCAACAATCCGCTCGACCAGGGTCGGATCGCCAAAGCCGCATTCGATCGCCTGCTGCGGAACGTATTGCATCCAGCTCTGCTGAACGGCGCTGACCGCGCCACCCACAGCGGTAAGCGCAACGAGCGCGCACCATAGTCTGCGCCACCCTGGCCACAGCACACCGCATAGCGCAAAAAAGGCCAGCACCAAGTAAAGAAGACGCTGAAAATTGCACAAATGGCAAGGGTGCAGGTTCGCCATTTCACCGAGCGCCAGGCCCGCCGCCAACAGACCAAGCGAAGCAGTGGCCAGCAAGGCAAACACACGGCGGGTGGAAAGGCGAATAAACAACTTCGATCAGGCCAGCGAATAACTGCGCAAGCGCAGCGAGATCTCCTGCAACTGGCGAACACCCGAACTCTCGGCGCGCTGGCACCAGTCCTGCAACTCCCTGATCAGTTGCTCGCGCGAAGCGTTGGAGCGTTCCCACAAGGCCACCAGTTCTTCGCGCATGGCGTAAGCCGTTTGCAGCGCACTGCTCTGTTTCAGGAGCTGTTCGAGCCGCCCGCGCAAATCCTCCGGAACCGCGCTGGCGTCCACCGCCAACCAGCGTTTCAGCCCCTTGAACTGTATCCCGTTGTGCGCTTTGCCAAGTTCCTCGCGATAGAGGTGTTTCAAGGTCTTGGCGTAGCCCGCGAGCACATCGTATCGGTTAGCGATGACCGCCTGCAAGGTATCGAAATCTATGGTCTGACGTGCCGTTCCGAGATGCGGGACAGGCGCCAGTTTTTTTACCTGCGCCAGCCCGAGTGCGGAAAGAATACAGATATACATCCAGCCCAGATCGAACTCGTACCATTTGTTCGAAAGCCTGGCCGAGGTCGGATAGGTATGGTGATTGTTATGCAGCTCCTCGCCGCCGATCAGAATCCCGATAGGGAAAATGTTCTTGCTGGCATCGGGCGAATTGAAATTCCGGTAGCCCCAGAAGTGTCCCAGGCCGTTGACCACACCCGCCGCCCAGAATGGAATCCAGGCCACCTGGACGACCCACATCAGCGTTCCGCAGACCAGGCCAAAGAGCGCCACATTGATGGCCAGCATGACGACGACACCGAGCTTCTGCCAAGGCGTATAAAGATGATTCTCGATCCAGTCCTCCGGAGTACCGCGCCCGTAACGCCTGAGCGTTTCCGCGTTGTGCGCTTCCTTGACGTAGAGGAAGACGCCGCCCCACAACACGCGGTTGATGCCATACACCTGCGGGCTGTGTGGATCTTCCGGCGTCTCGCACCGGGCGTGATGCTTGCGGTGAATCGACGTCCACTCCTGGGTTCCCATGCCGGTCGTCAGCCACAGCCAGAAACGGAAAAAATGGGCCGGAAGCGGATGCAGTTCCAGCGCACGATGCGCCTGATGCCGGTGCAGGTAGATGGTCACTGCGGCAATCGTCACATGCGTCAGGCCCAGCGTCACCAGTACATAAGCCCACCACGGCCAATCGACGATTCCAGCGTACATATCACCTCCAGTAAATTAAGCCGACGATTTTAAGTCATTTAAGCGGATCGGCAAAACCTATTCGGGTTTGCTTGACAAAAAAACGGGAGTCCAACTTTTCTTTGAAAATATCCTGGACATGCTTAACTTCAGTAAAATAAAAGTGAATCATTCTGGCACAGTGTGTGACCCGAGTCAGCCGCTGGGCGAACCAAATTAGTCAATGAATTACTAACCAGGATACATGAGCATGAGCGATCAACGTACCGCGTTCCGTTTGCTGACGCACACAATATGTAAATTTCTGAAAAAGAATGATCCAGGTCGGCCCATCCCGAGCGTCGCCGGGAATTTTTCAGGGGGCGCGTACCCCCCGAGTCTGCAACCCGCTATCATTACGCCATGAAAACACACATCCTGCTGGTCGAGGACGATGCGCGCCTCGCCGATCTGACTGCCGAATACCTGCGCAAGAACGACTTCGAAGTCGCAATCGAAGCCCGTGGCGATACCGCCGAAGCCCGTATACTGAAAGAGGATCCCGAACTGGTGATCCTCGACGTCATGCTCCCCGGCAAGGATGGCTTTGAAGTCTGCCGTGCCGTACGCACCCAGTACAAGGGAGTGATCCTGATGCTGACCGCACGCGACGAAGACCTCGACCAGATTCTTGGCCTCGAACTCGGCGCCGACGATTACATCGCCAAGCCGGTGCAGCCGCGTCTTCTGCTGGCGCGCATCAAGGCCCTGCTGCGCCGCTCGCCAGGCACCGTCAGTGCGGGCGACGGCAGCCCCGCAGCGGATACCTCGGCACAACTTGTCTTTGGCCATTTCCGCATCAGTCAGTCGACGCGCAGCACCCACCTGGGTGACGAAAACATCGATCTGACTACCGCTGAATTCGACCTGCTGTGGTTGCTTGCCCGACACGCCGGCAGCATCCTGTCGCGCGACGATCTGCTTCAGCAATTGCGCGGAATCGGCTTCGACGGTCTGGACCGCTCGATCGATGCACGCATTTCACGGCTGCGGCGCAAGCTCGGCGACGATCCGGAAAACCCGATTCGCATCAAGACGGTACGCGGCAAAGGCTATCTGTTCAGCAAGCATGACTGGCAATAGTCGCAACAACAGCCTGCTCGACATCCTCGGGCGCTACAAACCGGCGCCGTGGCGCGGACGTTACAGCCTGTCACGACTTTTCTTCAATTTCTACCTGTTGGTGATGGGCTCCTTTGTAGCCATCGCTTTTTTTGCCGATTTTGTCATTTCGACCGCCGTCAAGGGAATTACCGACGACTACACCCGCCGCTTCATGCAGGGCACCATCGTCCTGATTGAAGACGACCTGTTTCGCAAGCCCCGCTCGGATTGGCCAAAAACCATCAAGGCACTTGACGAAAAGTTTGCCTACAAGCTCGATATTGTTGACCGCTGGACCCTGAAACTTCCACCCAGGCAAGCCGAAAAACTCGACGCCGGCGAACTGGCGATTGACGCCGATGGTGATATTCTTTACCACCGTCTGAAGCAGACGCCGCACATTCTTGCCGTCGGCCCGCTCTCGCCCGACGCTAACCCGGATCGCCCGCGTTCCCTGCCGCTCGAACTGCGTATCCGCCTGCTGACCTGGAGCCTGATCGGCCTGTGCCTGGCCATCGCCGTCTGGTTCTGGGTGCGCCCCGTGTGGCGCGACCTTGAAGCACTGCGGCAGACGGCGCGAGCGCTCGGTGAAGGCCACTTTGAAACTCGCGCACCGGATGCGCGCATCAGCGCTTTTGAACTGCTCACCGACACCTTCAACGGCATGGCCGAACGAATCCAGCGCCTGATTGCCACCCAGAAGGAGATGTCGAGCGCGATCTCGCACGAACTGCGCACACCGATCGCACGCATGCGCTTCGCGCTCGAAATGCTGGCTGAAACCGACGAACACAGCGAACGGGAACGTCTGTGGCAACTGATGGAAGTCGATCTCGATGAACTCGATAACCTGATCGACTCCAGCCTCACCTATGCGCGTTACGAGCGCGAGCAACCGGAATTGCATCTGACACCGGTCGAACTGGCCCCCTGGCTTGGGGAAGAAGTTGAGTCCATGCGCATACTTGGCCGCACACTCGAACTGTGCGTCGATTGCCATGCCTTGCCGGCAGCGCAACGCGTTGAACTCGACTTGAAGAGCATGCCTTATGCCGTTACCAACCTGCTGCGCAACGCGCTCAAGTACGCCAGATCGAGAATCGTCATCAGCGCCGAAGTGGTCGGCGAGCGCATCCGGGTGCATGTCGACGATGATGGCATCGGCATCCCGCCGGAAGAACGACAGCGCGTTTTCTTTGCCTTCACCCGGCTTGATCGCTCACGCGACCGCGCTACCGGCGGTTACGGTCTGGGACTGGCCATCGTCCGACTGGTTCTGGAGCAGCATGGCGGAACGGCAAGCGCCGACCAATCACCGCTCGGTGGCGCGCGCTTTACACTCGACTGGCCGCTGTTACAGAACGTCACGCAATCCTGACGAAAGCAGTTAAGACACGCGAGCTCCATCCGCCTAACATCAATTTCACTTGATGATCAAACCGATGGAGGATATCGGCATGCCCCAATTTAATCAGATTCGCGAACGCTTTCTCGCCAACGCCCGCCAGTATTTACTCGAAATCGACACGCAGGCCTGTACCTGCCAATTTGAATGCTGTCGGAATAGACCCGATCCCAGCACCAACGAAAGAACTGTGTGCTCCGGGAAAAAAGAAGATTGAATTTCATGGCAAGACCCCATACAACATTCCCGATCGCCGAAGGATTCGGTATTTTTTTCGGGGTTGTTGCCTGGGAACTGCTGACTGAAGGACACCTGGAAATCATCCGCGCCGCGCTGATTGCCGGCGCTTGCTCGCTCGCCTGGTTTGGCTTGCGCTGCTGGAAAAACAGAACGCGAAACAAGCATCCGATGCGCTAACAGCGCCTCAGTCGCTTGCCGGGAGTGCGCCGGCGACACCAGGCAAGGGCTGCCCTTTGCGCGAACCGAACTTGTGCGAGTAGACCCTGGTAAATTCCACACCGAACAGGAAAATCTGGGCCGAATAATAAACCCACAGCAGCACGATGATCAGCGAGGCTGAAACGCCGAAATGAGATGAAATATCGCTCCTTCCCAAGTAGGCACCGATCAGCGCCTTGCCGGTGATGAACAGTAGCGATGTCACTATTGCACCAACCCAGACATCTTTCCAGTGGATCCGAACGCGCGGCATGGTCTTGTAGATCATGGCAAAAACCGCCGTCGCCAGCAGGACGCCGAGTGTGACTTCGCTTGCATTCTCGACCGTGGCCCAGCCTGTGGCATGCGGATCCAGCCACTTGCTCACAGCGGCCAGGCCCGCACTGAAGGCCAGCGAAACAGTCAGCAGGAAGCCGATGCCGAGAATCATGCCGAAGGACAACAAGCGGGCGCGCAGCAAACTCCGCAGGCCGGAGATTTTAGCCTTTTGCGGCGCCCGCCAGATCCGGTTGAGCGCGTCCTGCCGTTCGGCGAAGACGGATGTCGCGCCAATGAACAGAAAGATCAGTCCGAAAAGTGTCGCCATCATGCTTTCGGCTGGCTTGTTGGCGCTTTCCAGCAGCCCCTGAACGGCCAGCGCTCCAGGTGTTCCAAGCATGGCCTGCAGTTGTGCATAGATTTCGCCACGCGCCGCTTGCTCGCCGAAAAAGAATCCGGCGATTGAAATCACGATCAACAACATAGGAGCAATCGAAAACATCGTGTAAAAGGCCAGGGCCGCACCCATGCTCTGCGCATAGTCATGCAACCAGTTCACGGCAGCCGCCTTGTACAGCCACCGGATCCTTGCCGCTCGCTTTGGCTTAGGCCTGGGCCTTGTCTACAGCTGCCTTGACGGTGGCAGCGCGTTCGGCACGGATGGGTTTGGCGGCTTCATTGAACGCATTCCGGGCAGCACGCTGCTCGGTGCGCAGCACCACGACGGGGTCGCTACTGGTCGTGGCGGCGGCTGTGGCTGGAGCAGGGGCTGGGGCAGATGCGAACACTGGACAAGATCAAGGCGGCGAAGGCTATCAACGTCGCCTATTCCCCGATTCCTTGCCGTTCTCCTTTGCCGGACCCAACAACGAACCGGCCGGCTATTCGATCGACCTGTGCAAGCGCGTCATTGCGCAGATTGCGCGTGCGGTCGGCGACACGAACCTGAAGGTGAACTGGATTGCCGGCTCCGTCAGCGAACGCCTGCAAATGGTCGCCAAGGGTCGCGCCGATCTCGAATGCGCCAATACGACACAGACGCAGTCGCGTCTGGCCAATGTCGACTTTTCCAATCTGATCTTCATCGATGGCGGCGGGCTGCTGGTCAAGGCCGGATCGCCAATCAATCAACTCACCGACCTGGCGGGGAAGCGCGTCGCGGTGCTCAAGGGAACGACCACGGAAACCCGGCTCAATGACCTGCTGCGCCTGCGCCAGATTACCTCCAGGGTGGTGACCGTTGCCGATGCCAATGCCGGTCTGGCAATGCTTGAAGAGGACAAGGTCGACGCTTATGCCGGCGACAAGGTCAAACTCGTCGGCCTGACCGTTCAGGCGAAGGAGCCCGCCAAGCTGGCGCTGGTCGCCGAGGATCTGTCGATCGAACCCTACGCGATGGCCTTGCCGCGCAACGACTCGGCTTTCCGGCTCGAGGTCAACAAGACACAGGTCTACATGGGCGGCTACATCGAACAGATCTTCGCCTAATGGCAGGGCAAGGGGCAAGCTGGGGCGGCCGACCGGCTTGCTGGCGGCCATGTTCCTGCTCAATTCGATTCCCAACTGAACAATCCGTTAATCTGTACTGGAGAAAATGAAAATGACCAAGCTTTCAGGATGGCGGCGTTTTGCTGCTGTATTAAGCGGAATGGCACTTACTTAGTCTCCCGCGCGTGACCATGGAGCTCTATCTTTCGTCGGGCTTGGGCGCGCGGTATCTTCAACCATGGGTAGGGCTTGGGTCGTCGCTTTCGCATTCGGGGTTTGATGCGTTTAGGCTGATTGCCCACCCTGCATTGAGCGATCAGCGAGACGAGGCGCCCGCAGTCCTTGGTCGCCGAGAAACCGAAACTCAGTTGCCGCGGATCGATGCCGGCATTGCAGGCGGCCTGTGCCATGAGCAGTCGGATCACGTTGTAGGCCAGTAGATGAACCCACAACTGTT
>JAYSZS010000428.1:0-3033 GCA_043737935.1 Propionivibrio sp.
CCTAATTCGTCGGTTACGGAATTCATCATGCCCCTCTATGACAGCATTCTCGACACGATCGGAAGAACGCCGATCGTCAAATTGCATCATCTCCCACCGAAGCACGTTTCCCTGTACGTGAAAGTTGAGTCGTTCAACCCTGGTGGCTCGGTCAAGGATCGTCTCGCCTTGGCTGTTGTCCTCGATGCCGAGGCGAAGGGACTACTGAAACCCGGCGACACAATTGTGGAATGCACGTCCGGCAACGTCGGTATCGCGCTTGCGATGGTGGCCGCGGCGCGCGGCTACAACTTCGTTGCCCTGATGGGCGACGGCTACTCGGTAGAGCGTCGGAAGCTCATCCGCGCCTATGGCGGCAAAGTGATCCTCTTTCCTAGCGGCGAAGGCAGTAGCGGCGGAAACCTTAGGGCGGATCGGCTTGCGGCGAAATACGGGTGGTTCCGCGCAAAACAGTTCGACAACCAAGCCAATCCCGCGTACCACCGCCAGACCACCGCTGGGGAAATCCTCGGCGACTTCGCTGGCAAGCGGCTGGACTATTTCGTGACCGGTTTCGGTACCAGTGGCACCTTAACTGGCGTCGGGCAGATGTTGAAGTTGGCGCGGCCGGAGGTGCGAATCATCGTCGTCGAGCCCGTGAACGCAGCCTTGCTGGCCGGCCACGAATGGTACGTGCACAAGATTCAGGGCCTGGCCCCAAACTTCAGGCCCAGCGTGCTCGATGACAGCGTCATCGACACACTGATGAGTGTGGACGAAGAAGTTGCGCGCGATACGGCCCGCCGTCTTGCTGCCGAGGAAGGGATCTTCGCTGGCATCTCTGCCGGCGCCAGCTTATCCACGGCGCTTCGCGTTGCAGAAAGCGCGCCGCAGGGATCGGTACTGCTGGCAATGCTGCCCGATACTGGCGAACGCTATCTGTCCACCTTTCTGTTTGACGGCATTAACGAAGGCTCTGACGACGAATGGCTGGCATCGCTTGAGGGAAGCATTAAGCTGTTTCCAAAGCCTGAAAGACGGACAGTGGAAGTCGAACTGGGCGCATGAGCGAATTTATCCCCCCTGCGACGCGGTATGTCAGCCTGCCTGACGCCTTCGCGATGAAACGCGGCGGTGTGCTGCGGCACGCGCGCATCGCTTACGAAACTTGGGGTAGGCCGAACACGGTAGGTGATAACGTCATCCTGATTCTCACAGGTCTCTCGCCTAGCGCGCATGCAGCCGCACATGCTTATGACGCATCGCCCGGCTGGTGGGAGGGGATGCTGGGACCAAGCAAGCCGATCGACACAGATCGCTGGCATGTGATCTGCGTGAACTCGCTGGGAAGCTGCAAAGGCTCCACCGGGCCGGCATCGCCCGATCCGGACACAGGTGAGCCCTATCGCCTGGACTTTCCCGAACTCTCGATCGAGGATATCGCCGACGCCGTCGCCTATGTAGTACGGGCGCTAGGCTTCGAGCACCTAGCCTGCGTCATCGGCAATTCCATGGGCGGCATGAGCGCGCTGGCCCTGCTAGCCCGTCATCCAGGTATTGCGCGCAGCCACATCAACATTTCCGGCGCGGTGCACGCCCTGCCTTTCTCGATCGCAATCCGGTCGTTGCAACGCGAGGCGATTCGGCTTGACCCGCATTGGAATCAAGGTTGCTACGACCAGAAACGATACCCTAAAAATGGCATGACTACTGCGCGCAAACTTGGGGTCATTACCTATCGTTCGGCGCTGGAATGGGATGGGCGCTTCGGCCGCCTACGCCTAGATGAGGACCGCCGCAGCCATGGGAATTCGTTCGGCCTGGAGTTGGAAGTGGAAAGCTACCTGGAAGGCCATGCTCGCCGCTTTGTGCATGACTACGATACGAACAGCTATCTATATCTTTGCCGCTGCATAGATCGCTTCGATCTCGGCGAAGGTGGCGAAAGCGCCGACGAAGTTCTGTTCCGAATACGCCTAGAAAAGGCGCTCGCGATCGGAGTTCTGACCGACATTCTATTCCCCGTGCACCAGCAGCGACAGATCGCCGAAGGTCGGCGAGTCGGTGGCGTAGATGCACAGTTCATTCCACTGGAATCGCCGCAGAGACATGATGCTTTCCTAGTCGACATTCCCCGCTTCGGGCCACCGGTCGCAAGATTTCTACACGCGCTAGAAACGGAAGCGGTGCAACGCCCTCCAAATCCCCGCGTACAGCACTCCGTCTCCCTGCCAAATACGTAGAACCTTAGTTATGTCGATTCCTTCCAACACCATTGCTCTTGTCACCGGCGCAACCCGCGGTATCGGCTTTGAAACCGCACGCCAGCTTGGTCGCAACGGCATCCATGTCCTTCTAACGGGCCGCAATCGCGAGAAAGCCGCTGCAGCGGCGCAGACACTGTGCAATGAGGGCCTCAATGTCGAAGCTTTTGAGCTCGACGTCACAAGGGCTGAGACCATTACCTCTGTCGCGGCGGCGGTCGCGCGCAAATACGGCCGCCTCGACATCTTAGTCAACAACGCCGCCATCCGTATTGAAGAGTATGGCAAACGGCCTTCGGAGCAGCCGCTGAGGCAATGGCGCGAAACGTTCGAGACCAATCTGTTCGGCGTCGTGGAGGTCACTTGCGCGTTTCTACCGCTGCTGCGAAAGGCCGAAGCTGGGCGCATCGTCAACGTCTCCAGCCTCCTCGCCTCGCTGGGCACTCATAGCGATTCCGAATCCTATGCCTACAGTGACATGTTTAAATCGCTGCCCGCTTACAGCGCATCAAAGAGCGCGGTGAATTCGTGGACTGTCCATCTCGCGTATGAGCTTCGCGACACGCCAATCAAGGTGAATGCCGTGCACCCGGGCTATACCAAAACCGACATGAACGAAGGCGAAGGCATATACGACATCCCGACCGGCGCACAAACAAGCGTGAGAATGGCCTTGCTCAGCAGCGATGGGCCGAGCGGCGCTTACGTCCACATGGGAGACACCTTGCCATGGTGACTTGTTGCCGCATCGAAAACGGGGGCCGCCAGAGCACCGGGCCGGCGACAAACC
>JAYSZS010000429.1:0-3026 GCA_043737935.1 Propionivibrio sp.
TTTCCGCGCCCTGCGTAAGCCGAGTCGAACTGTGGCTGATTTCCGAAACCATGGTACGGATGGCGCCCACCATATCACCCAACGAGGCCAGCATGCTGCTTTTAAGCGCTTCCGGCAGGGTGCCCGTCAGATCGCAGGCGGCGACACGCGACATGAAGCCAATGGCCGCAGACGGTTTACCGCCGACCTGGCGTAAAACCCCTCGCGCAATGACAAACCCGAGGCCGGCGATCAGGGAAATAAGCAGTACCGCGACGGCCAGGTCGGCAAGCAGACGCTTTTGAAACTCGTCATTGATATCATTGACGTAGACACCGGTTCCGATTACTCACGACCACGGCTCGAAAAGTTTGACATAACCCAGTTTTTCCACGGCTTCCTTCTGGCCGGGGCACGCCGTAAAGGTCGTCAGGTAAGCACCGCCCGGACTTTGCCTTACGGCAGCCAAGATGTCCTTCCAGGTATAGTTGCCCTGGGCGTCCTTGATTTTTTCGAGCATGTTCTGCCCGATGCGTTCCTTGATGACATGGTAGATACCAATCCCTTCAGTGGTGAAGGAGTACACGTATTCCGTCTTGCCGTCCTGGCCACCGAAGCACAACATGCCAATCGCTTCAGCCGCCGCCTTCTGCGCCTGCTCCCGGGTCAGCGTGCCGGCTGCCTCCTGCGCCTGGTAGGCGGACAGGGTAGCGTGTAATCCATCAAGCACCGAGCGGATGACTTCTTTTCGCCCACCGATCAAATCCCGCCTCATCTCGATGGCAGAAAAAACGGCCAGGCTGATCAGCCCCAATAACGCCGCCATAACCAGCATGGAAATTTTTGTTCTCAGTTTCAAGCGATCAATCATTAACCCGTCTCCAAGGTCTACATGCTTCATGACAGCATCGGTCGATTCAAGCCACCATCACGGCACGCACACAGGCCGAGGGCCGCACGATGCCCACCCGGTGCTGGTCAACAGCAATCCGGCAGAGTTCAAGGCCGGCACTGTCGATCTCGGTCACCCCGGACAGATCCATCTCATCGACACCCATTTTAGTCAGGCTGTGCATGAAGTCGTTACGCAAACCCGCGTTCAGCCCACCGGAAATACGCATCACCTTGCGCCCCAGCAGATCATTTATACTGAGTACCGAGGCCTTGCCCAGGGACAGGGCATTGTCAATCGCTTCGTGAATCAGCCATTCGCTGATTGGCCCGGCCTGAAAACGGGCACCATACCGGTCGCCGATTCTGCCTACCACAACGGCAGTCAGATCAATGAGAGGGGATTCAAAGACAACAAATTCGCTGCCGAATGCTTTACCCACCTTGAGCGGCAACTCGGTGCGCAGCATCATTCCGACGAGAGAAAGGTTCTCCAGTTGCCCCTTTCCGGAAAATCCGAATTGTCCGATACGCATTAGCGGCTGGCTGGTAAAGCGGATTCTCTGATGTCGACGTAGCTCTTTCATGACGCCCTCGATTGGTTCCTGGTTACTCTTTAAATAAGCATACTACATGCATCGCAAAACCATGGCGCAACTAAACCAGCTCTTGCGGCAACATCGCCGCATCTTCCTGCTGACCTCCCTTCTGGTTTTAATGACCTCACCGCTTGGCGCCGTGAGCGCCGTGAGCGTCGAATTGCCGCTGGCAGTGACCCAGGCGCTGAAGGAGGCCGGAATTCCTTTGTCCAGCATCGCGGTTGTCGTGCACGGCGTCGACGCCGAACAAGCACTTGTTCGTCATAACGCCCAGCTGGCCATGAACCCGGCCTCGGTGATGAAGCTGGTCACCACCTACGCCGCACTTGAACTGCTCGGCCCGGCGTATACCTGGAAGACCGAGGCGCTGGCCGACGCGCTGCCGTTCAATGGCCAGTTGAAAGGACCTCTTTATCTGCGCGGCAGTGGTGACCCGCGCCTGGCGCTTGAGCAGTTCTGGCTGCTGCTGCGCCAGTTGAACGCACGCGGCGTCAGCGCCATCAGCGGCGATCTGGTGCTCGACCGCAGCGCCTTTGCCCTGCCGATACATGACCCGGCCAATTTCGACAACGAGCCGCTACGCCCCTACAACGCCGGACCGGATGCCCTGCTGGTCAATCTCAAAAGTCTGCGGCTGACCCTGCACCCGGACAATGAACAAAAGTCGGTCAGCGTGATCACTGAAACGCCGAGCACTGGCCTGCGTATCGACAATCGTTTGCTGCTGACAAACGACGCGTGCGCTGACTGGCGCGAAAAAATCCGGCCGAAGGTCATTGGCGATAGCATCGAACTCAGCGGCAGCCTCTCGGCCAACTGCGGCGACAAGGCACTGCACTTGTCTCCGTGGTCGGCTGACGTGCAGGTCGAGCGGCTTTTCCGATCGCTCTGGAGCGAACTCGGTGGCACCCTACACGGCAAAGTGCGTGAGGGTCTGACACCGGCAGTCGCCCGGTCGCTGGCCGTTCAGGAATCGCCGCCACTTGGCGAAGTAGTGCGTGAAATCAACAAATACAGCAATAACGTAATGGCCCGCCAGGTATTTCTGACCCTCGCAGCCGAGCGCCCGGCCACACCGGAAGGCGCTCGCCGGCGCATCAAGGCGTGGCTGGCCGACAAGGAATTGAAGCTGCCGGATATGGTGCTCGACAACGGATCGGGGCTTTCGCGCAGCGAACGTATCACCGCCGACGGCCTCGGCCAGTTGCTGCTCGCCGCTTGGAAGAGCCCGGTGATGCCGGAACTGATGTCTTCGCTGCCACTGGCCGGCATCGACGGCACGCTGAAAAAGCGGCTCGGCAATAGCGCCGCCAGCGGTCGCGCCCACCTGAAAACCGGTTACCTTGAGGGCGTGCGGGCGATTGCCGGCTATACGCTGGACAGCAAGGACAAACGCTGGGTGGTGATCTTTCTGATCAATGATCCGAAGTCCCGGCTCGGCAAACCGGCGATCGATGCCCTGCTGCACTGGGTGGCGGAACGCTGAGGACATCGGTTGGACTGGCTGCTACTTGGTGCCCTTGGTGACTTGGTGGTAAAGCAGTTGCCCTAGCCTTG
>JAYSZS010000430.1:0-7098 GCA_043737935.1 Propionivibrio sp.
AAGCCTCGGGTCCAGGCCTCTGCGGCAGCACCGATGCAGGCCGTGAGCGCGCCCGTCACCTGCTGAGGCTCCTGGAAGGTTCCGCTGCCTCGTACGAAGCCCACGCACCCCGGCCCGATATCGATTGGGATGCGCACAGCGATGCGACTATTGGACCAGGACTCGACCGTCGCCTCCCGGCACCCGCCATTTCGCGTCGGCACATAGACCCGTGTGTCCGGCGGCTGTGGGTCAGGGAATGCCACGCCGTAGATCTCAAGGAGAGCGCCTGGGCACACGGTCGACGCCGACATGCTGCCGATCCCCGTAGCGTCCGTCGTCCACCCGCTATCCGCCCAGCGGCCGAGTTCGAGCACGGCCTTCACAACCGCGGCGTAGCAATCAGCCCCGGTGAACCGATCACGAGGATCGAGCCAGTCCGGGATTAAAGGGACCGGCGGCGCGAACGGGTATTCCCGCAGCAGTTGTGCCCGCAGGAGCAGACTATCGGGGTCGATGTCCGCAGACGCGTGCACCAGGCCTAGCACGACGTCCTTCAACGGCTGCCCGGTCATGCCGAGCGCCAACGCACCCGCCACCATGAACCCCACAGAGTGGGCCCGAAGCGCCTGGAGGCCGTCGTCGTCGGTGGGGCCGAACAGTCGTAGTTGCATATCAGCGCGGCGACCGATGGCTATGGCAGGCTGGGCCAGCACGAGCCTTGTCATTGCTCGGGCCGCACCGAGAGAAAGCGTGGTCGGCGGAGCCAACTCACCACGCCACGAGCCGATGCCGTAGACCTGCTCGACGAACACCTGAGCGCTCACTTTGGATTGATCCACACGACCTCCTTTGAAACTATGGCCCAAGGGCAAATAATGAGGTCAGACTCAATTGATCTTCTCGTAATGTCAGTCATAAACCTGGTCTCCCTATTCTCCATGATAGTGATTTCTGATCAGGCCAGTCGACCGTCACAAGCCATCCACCCTATCAGGACAACGAGTAGCGAACGATCAAAAAGACCTGAGCGGCGGCGCTGCGCGTCAGAACTTGGGCCGGCCCTGCCGGGTCCGGCCCGGCGGTTACGGTGAACGCCTGATTGTTGCCTATTAGACCAGCCGTTGCGGCATCCCACACGGTCTGGTTGCCTATCACGTGATGTTTGGACACGTCCTTCCCATCGTAGATATCGAGTCCGGTAATGGTGATCGTCTTGCCCTGCGCGAAATAGGGGAAGTGGTTCTTGAGAATCGCGGCGGTGAAGCCACCCGTGCCATTGACGAACGCCGACCATTCGGTGGGGAAGTCGTGCCGCAGGCTAAAAAGCAGCGCGAGGTTGGACTGGCTAGCCTCCTGGAACAGGTTGTCTAACGCCGCTTTTACCTTGGTCGGATCGACGCCTTGGCGCGCGGTGTAGCGGATGTGCAGGATCACGTCGGAGATCGTCGCGTAGTCGAAGGCGGGGTAGTCCTTGGGAAGTTCCACCTTCCAAGTACTTTCCGCGCCCGCACCTTCGAATGGCAGGAAGCGCTCGTCACGTAGATTGGTCTCGAACATCCCACTGTCGTTGCTACCCCCGCTAGTGACGATGGACTGCACCGCGCCGGTGTAATCCACAAAGCGGTCGTCCTCAGCACCCTGCCGCGCATACTCACCGTCCTTCGGGATAGGGGACTTCCGCAGGCTGCTCTTCAAGAGCGAAAGGGTGCAGTTGACGCTCGTATACGGGCCGACGACGGACGGGATCGAAAGGGCGACGTTCTTGATGCGGCGCACGTAGTGGCCGGGGCAGTCGAGATCGTAGAGCCACTCGGGAACTGGCACCGTGCAACTACCGGTCGCCTTTAGAGTGAGCAGGGCCAGCGGGTTGAGTTGCCGCAGGGAAACGTGGCGCGTCAGCTCCAGTTCGCGCTTGTTGTTCTCGTAGTAGGCCATCTCCATCCGCTTGAGGTCCAGATGCAGCGCCTCGCCGGAGAGCAGGCCCTTCCGCCCACCGTCCCAATAGTTGAACTTCACGAAGTCCTGGCCGTCCAGTTCGGGGCGCATCAGCTCCTGCTTCATCGTCCGCTCCGCCTTGCGCGCGGTGTCAAACGCGAACCGGTAATACTCATAGTAGAGCCGCGAAATTTCCCCTTGCATCCAGAGGTAGAGGTCTTCGTTGGTGAACTTGTCGTGGAGGAACTGATCCACCTCCTGGGCGTTGGCGATCTGCTTCTGGATATTTAGATACTCGTGATGCGCGATCTGTTCGGCGATCAGGGAGGTAAGAATCTGCCGCCCGATCTGCATCAGTTCGTGCGCAGCG
The DNA here is from genome assembly GCA_043737935.1 of Propionivibrio sp. Taxonomy (GTDB): domain Bacteria; phylum Pseudomonadota; class Gammaproteobacteria; order Burkholderiales; family Rhodocyclaceae; genus Propionivibrio. Next base: position 2,288 of record JAYSZS010000430.1, read on the forward strand.
AGGTTGTGTTGCAGAACCCATTCGTCAGCGCGGCGCTCGTGCGAGGCGGCTTGTCCAAGCAGCGAGGCGGTACTGTCGGCCAATGAGGCGACCACACCGACATAACGAGAAATAGCACCTCCAACAACTGAAAAGGTTTGTCCAATGGGGAATTCAACCGTGGCGCCAAATCCTAGCGGTTGCACATGCGCCTTGGCGTACGGGATGATAGACAGCACTGAGGTCACAAGATCAGCGGCAGCAGCACCAACCCTGAGGTCGCGCGAAACAATTGGCAGAACATTGAGCGCCCGAAATTCTTTGTTGGTAAGATAGAGTTGTCCTTGAGACATCAGATCTGCCACATTTTGTGGCGAATGGGCGTCTGCAAGCTCCAGATTTGGATGGCTTTGCGTTGTCAGATTTTTGTCATACTGACCAACCAGCGAGCTGTAGGCGTCGTCAAAGTTTTCCTCCGTCAATTCGCGGCGATCCAGGGTAATGGTGTCCGGCGCGTTCGGATCTGCCGAAAGTCCGAGTATTCGTTGGTAATTGTGGAGTCGCTCTAAAGCGGTCGCCCGGCTGGTGAGCAGTGATTTGGTTGCCTCCTGCGCCGATTTCCACTGTAAAAAGCGCACTTCCTGCGCCATCGTCTGGATTTGAATTTCGTGGCGCTGGCGGACGAGTGCAAGATGCTCGCCGTCACCCTTTTCAATCGCAGAGAGCAGCGCGCCTCCGAGACCACGCACCTCACCGCAGAGTTCCAACGCCTTCTGAATTATCGTCAGGCAGCGAACGGGGCCGATGGGTTTGTTGAGGCCGTTGACGATGCTGCCGATGTTGATCCCCGCCGCCGCCGCCTTAACCAGCATCCCAGGGTCAATCGGCGGGTCAAAGAGAGCCAACTGCCGAACGACGCCCTCGATATTCATGCAGTGGCGAATCTTAAATAGCCGGTCTGCGACCGTGTCCCAATAGCCGAGCATCTTTTCGTTACGCGGGATGCAGAAGTAGAGGGTGCGCCCGATGCCAAAGAGTGGCCCCGCGCCGCTTCCATCGCCAGCGCCGGAAGTCGCCGGCGCGAAATTGAACGGGAACTGGCCTTCCAAGTCTACCAGCGCATTGCCAATCGGGCCGAGGCCCGCCGTCTTGAGTTGGGCGAAGGTCTTCGGCCTGACCGTCCCGCGCGGCGGGATCCGTTGCGGGCGTTGCCCCAAGAGGTTGGCTGCAAGCACGTAGCGTTGCGTCGCCTCGTTGATTGACTCGACCGTGTCCTGCTGGAACAGGTTGTCGCCCCAAGCGATCAGGTTGTCGAGATACTTCATTATGACGTTGTATTGATAGGCGAGGTGCCGCGTCCGCGCCACGACATGGGGCTGGAACGGCTTATTCAGAATCGCGTGGTAGCCTTGTAAAACATCGTCCTGCAGCAGTTGATCGGTGGACGACAGGTCGATTTTTGGTGTGCTCAAGAGCTTGAGAATTTCATCAATTGTCCTGCTACCGTCGATTTTGCGGAAGGCGAGGAACTTCCAGAAACGCATCGGCGTGGGGATGGTGATGTCGCTGCACGTCGGGTCGAAAATGTAGTGGAACCACCGCTGAGCCTCGGCGAATCGCTGGGACTTGCTCAGATGCACGGCGATGGTCATCGGGATATGGAAGAACAGTTCCCAGTTGTAGTTGGCGTACGGCCCGTGTTCGGCGACATCTATCTCCTTCGGAAAGGATTTGACCTTAACGAGATCGGTGTCCGTCGGGCGGTAGAGCGCGTTGAAGAAGTCGTGCTTCAGCTTGTCCTGCCACGTGGCGTCTAGCATACCGGGCAGCGACTCTTGGTTCAGCTTCGAGATCAGGTCGCCGACGAACGGATGGAAGAAGTTTTCGAACGTGTATGTAAACCCGGGGTCCGAATGACCCAACGACACCTTCTTTGCCATCGACGCCACTATCGTGTCATGAAAGTTGGCATTGCTTGCCATAATATTTCCTCCTATCGATTCGTTTATCTGTTCATCACGGCCCGAACATCGGCAATCACGCCCGAAGGCCCTATCTGCTTATCGCCGTACATTACACTGCCGGTGGTTCCGATGCCCTGGCGGATATAGGCATCCTCGGTTACGAATCGCTTCATCGGGGCGGGGTCAACGACGCTCAGATCGGGGCCGATCGGCCCGCCGTCGCCCCAGAACTTCGGCCCGACTTCCTTGCGCGGGTCGGTCTTGAAAACCATGTCCGGTAACTTCGCCACCATTCCGAATTCGGGCTGGGTCACGATGGTGTAGCCGGTGAATGCGGGAATCCACACCGGCTGTTCCGTCGTCGTGACAAAGAAGACATGGCGTCGATCCTCGAAGAAGAAGGGGGCGTCCCACGCGTTGCGCAAAACATGATAAGGCTCAACGGTGCGATAGCGCATTTCCTCTGTTGTTCCTAGAACCGGGCGAGATAAGCTACTGCCGTTCCGGATTCCATAGCCGAGGATAAGCGGCCCCCCTTCTCGATGAATTCTATAGCGATCAGGAAGGTCCAGTGGTAGCACCTCTGCGGCACTCTTGATGTCCAGAGCTCGCTCGGGCAGGCTGTGCGTGTTGTAAAGAAGGTAATACGTAAATGTCGGCACCGGATAGCTGGATCTCTTCATGTCGAATATGTAGATCATCAGGGCGCCGCTCTTCGTTTCACCAGCATAGAGCCGTAGCCCCGACCGATCGAATGCGTACTGACCGGCAGGGTCGTAGGACGCAAGGTGGCTCGGCTTGTCGATATCCGATGTCTTTGCTGGCTGCCACTTGCCGTTGTAGTATTCACTCCAGCAAAGCACAGCCTGTACAGTTACTTTCATTGCTTCAGGCGGAATAACACTGGAGATCTGCATTCCCTCGCTCAGTTTTGCCCCTGCTGGCATTTGCATTGCGGCGTCCGGAATCTTTTTCAGGATCCGTATCCAGAACAATAACAGGCGACTGTTCCAGACGACGGGGACGACCGGGTTGTCCTCGATGTCCAGCTTGATCTGCTCCCAGGGCGTCCAATAGCCGTACTCGTAGCGGCGGTAGTAGTGTTTGCGGTTCGCCCCGGCGGTGCGGGCAATGACGTGGTCAATTTCTCCCGTTCTCAATGCCTCATTGCCCTCGACATGGTAGATGCCGCACGGCTCCAGCTTGGCGACCTCCTCCAACTTCGACAGATAGTTCAGCAGCGCGGTCGCAGCGCTGTCTTCGGTGATGTCGCTCTGCAGCAACTCGCTCTCAATTTCCTTGAAGAAGGGCGATTTGTCGTCGCGCAGTTCGGGTTCCAGCCAGTTTTCCGGGAAGAGGAAGACCTTGCGATTCGCCTCCCAGACCCGGTAGCGCTTCATCCACTCCCACTGTTTGGCGTTAATGGAAGCCGGGGAGACACGCGGCTCCAAGTTCATCAGACAGCGCTCGATGAAGAGCTGCAGCGACGAGAGGGTATGCCGTATGCGCGACGTCTGCATACACGGCTCCATCTGAACATCCATCAGAAAGTACTCGAACAGTTTGTCCGCTGTGTCTATATGCTCGGTGGCGGGGTTTAAGCGCGTCTGGTGGAGGATATAGGCCACCAATGCATCGCGCTGCAGGCTGCGCATCGCGTCGTTGATCGGCTGGACGACATCCCGCCAGTCGGCGGCGTCGTAGCGGGCGCGCAGCGCGGCCTGCAAATCGCGCACGGTATTGCCCGTAGGCTCGTTCGCCGTCGCCTGAATCAGCGGCTTGGTCGAAATCCCCATCGTCTGAATCAGCGCAAACGCATTATAAACGCGGCGGAACAATTCCAGATGGCTCAGGCCTGCGATGTTTCCGCCGAACTGAGCCAATACGGCGTTCAGCGAAGGGGCGTCCCAGCGGGTAAGGGTGAAGAGCAGGCTGTCCGCGTTCGCCGTTGCCGCAACCGGATCTCGCAGGGCGGCCAGCAGCGATTCATCGCCAGGCGAAATGGCGGCCTTGATACGGGCATAGTCAAGGAGATCTCGAAGCGGCTTGAGCAGGGCGACCGCCGTCGGGGAGGCAGAGGCGCCTGTTACCGGCAGGGCGTTCAGCCAGCCATCCCCGGCGATCTGATAATCGGAATGAGTGCCGAAATGGCCCATTTCCTTGGCAGTCAGTCCAAGGCCAGCCGCCAGCGACGCCACTTTGAGGAAGCGGATATAGACGTCGTAAAACGGCGCGAGGATCGATGGCGGATACAGATAGCGGGCGGGAATCACCTCCCGCGGCCGTTTCGGCGTCTCCCATTTAAGTTTCAGTGTCTCTTTGACCTTCTCGACCGTCAGCACGATCTCGTAGAGGGTTCCCGCCTTAAGTTCCAGCGGGTGGGTGTTGCGATAGATGTTGCCATTCTGCGTCAGCGGGCGGCCCGGCCCGCCCAGCATCAGCGTCACCGTTGCCCCACTATCCACCTCGACCACGAAGTTGTAGAACCCGGCCTCCGGCGTCTCAACTTGTCCTCGCCAGATGCCGGAAATCGCATTCCCTGGCGTCGGGTTCGCCGGTAAGGGATTAGCACCCCCCCGGGCATAGTCCAGGTTCGCGGCACCGGATACACTCAGGTCGACAGCTCCGGTCGCGGTGTCGCGGAAGAAGAACTTCGCCGCAAGGCCCGGCGTTTCCAGCGCGAGGACATCGTTCAGCACGGGCTGGTCGGCGTGTCCGGCGGCGTGGAGCGGGTAGGGCTCCCCTGGTGGGTTTGGTGGATCTAAGAGGGCCTGCGAGAATGCCAAATCAACAGCCGCCGCCGTACTGAGTCGCTGCAAAGCTTGCTGCCGCTTGCGCTTTCGCGAAAGTTCGGGCCGGAACGCCGCC
>JAYSZS010000431.1:0-15379 GCA_043737935.1 Propionivibrio sp.
CCGGGAGTGCACACGTTGCCGGGCAGGTTGCCGAGATCCCTGGCCAGCGCCACGCCCTTGGCGATGGCCAGTCCCTGGACCAGCGCTTCTTCAGCAAGCGCGAGTTCATTACGCCGTTCAATGGTCAGGGTCAGTTTCCGCAAGGGGCGGCGCACCTCGTCTTTTTTGCTCTTGAACTGCTCGAAGCGATAGACGCTTTCCTCGGCGATGATTGCTGCCTGCCGGATGCGCCAGGCCAGAGTACGCTTTTTGACTGCGCATTCAGTCAAGAAAAGCGCGCCGTCCGCAGCACCTGTTGCGTTGAGTGCATTTACCGCACTGCGAATCGCTGAGCAATATTCTTTTTCGCGGAATTCCTTTTCCTTGCCCAGCCCGACCAGCAGCACCCGCTCGCACAGAGTCGATGGAACGTCGTGCAGCAGCAGAGTCGAACCCGCTTTGCCTTCCATGTCGCCACGGCGAATGACGTCGGACAGGTAGTTGTTCGCCGCCTTGTCGATCGCTTCGGCGGCAAGCGTCAGTTTGCCAATTTCGAAAACACCGACGACGATGCAAGCACTACGGTGCTTTTCCGGGCTCGTACTTTTTATGCTAAATTCCACTGGTTGCTCCTCATCGATTGCAGTTTCGTACAAAATCCGATTATCACTGTTGTTTTTCATTAAAGTCAAAAAATGATCTTTCAGCGTGCCGCCCGGCGTGAGTTTTCTCACTCGGCTGCCGGCATTTTTGTTGCCCTTTTTGCCATTCTGCTGACCACTCAACTGATCCGTCTACTGGGTGATGCGGCTAAAGGCTCGATTGCGCCGGAAGCGGTGGTCGCGTTGCTTGGCTTTTCGGCGCTTAACTACATAGCGGCCTTGTTATCCTTGTCTTTGTTCATTGCCGTTTTGTTGGCTTTGTCGCGCAGTTATCGTGATTCCGAGATGGTCGTCTGGTTCTCTTCCGGGCTCTCTCTTGCTGCTTGGGTACGACCGGTGCTGGTTTTTACCCTGCCGCTGGTGTTTGCGATTGCCGGCCTGTCTCTATTCGTTTCTCCCTGGGCCATGTCGCAGAGTGCCGAGTACCGCAGTAATCTCAATACGCGCAAGGATTCCGGGATGGTTACTCCCGGTGCGTTTCAAGAGTCAGCTTCCGGGGATCGTGTCGTTTTCGTCGAGGCGGTTGCCGATGATGCGAGCTATGTCAGAAACGTATTTGTGCAATCGGTTCAGAACCAGCGTCTGGGAGTGACCATGGCCGCGAAAGGCCAACAGGAAATTGCCGAGAATGGTGACCGTTTCATTGTTCTGGAGAACGGTCGTCGTTACGAGATTGAACCGGGTACGCCGGAGTTCCGTATTCTGGAATTTGCGCGTTACGCCATACGTATAGAGACAAAAGAGGCGCGTGGCATTGAGCGTACCTCGAGGAATACATCAACGCTGGAGTTGATGCAGATCGATCTGCCTGTCTATCGAGCCGAGTTGATGTGGCGATTGAGCGTTCCACTTTCGGCAATTGTTCTGGCGCTTCTGGCAATCCCCCTTTCATTTGTCAATCCGCGCGCTGGTCGTTCAGCCAACATGCTGTTGGCGCTGTTGACTTATTTTTTGTACCATAATTTGCTGACCATCTGTCAGGCGTGGGTGGCCAGTGGCAGGATTTCATTTTCGGTTGGGTTGCTGGCCACCCATCTGTTCATGCTGTGTCTCTTACCGCTTCTTTTTTATCGCCGGATTGCTGTGCTCTCTTATGTGCGGTTTCTGAGATGAGAATTTACCGCCGTTACCTGGCGTGCGAGGTTTCTGGCGCGATAGGGCTGGTACTTGCCGGATTTCTGGCCTTGTTTGGTTTTTTCGACATGCTTGCCGAAGTTAATGGTATTGGTAAGGGTGCCTATCAAATAAGACACGCTTTTGCGTTTGTGGCCTTGCGTATGCCGGGGCGCATTTATGAGCTGATGCCGATTGCGGTGCTGATCGGAACGCTCTATTCCCTGTCGACACTGGCCAGGCATTCGGAAATCACTGTGCTACGGGTATCGGGAGTGTCGACCAGAAACCTGCTTTCAGCTTTGTTTCAGGTGGCGACAGTTTTCGCCTTGCTTACTTTCCTGATCGGTGAAGTGGTGACACCGCCCGCCGAGAGGGTGGCCCAACAGATGCGTCTCACGCAGAAAGGCAAGACCATTGAGGGCATGCGCAGCGGATTGTGGATCAAGGATGAGCGCAGTTTCATCAACGTGAAGGTGGTTTTGCTGGACACACAATTGCGGGGTATTCGGATCTATACCTTTGACGATAACGCAAAGCTGCGTTCGGTGACCGATGCGGCAGAGGGTGTGTATATGCCTCCGGCCAGTTGGCGGCTGACAGGCGTCGTCCAAACCATCCTGCATGGTGAGCGAGCCGAAGTCGTCAGCATGCCGGATTTGGAATGGCATTCCGCTTTAAATCCAGACATTCTTGCCGTTCTGGTGGTGGCGCCTGAACGTATGTCCCTGCTGCATCTGACGGCCTATATCAAGCATCTGGCGGAAAACAGCCAGAACACTCAGCGTTACGATATCGCCTTGTGGAAAAAAGTGATCTATCCCTTGGCCGCGCTGGTCATGGTAGCCTTGGCCTTGCCTTTTGGATACACCCATAACCGGGTTGGAGGAGTCAGCCTGAAGATTTTTTCCGGGGTGATGATCGGTGTATTCTTTCACATGCTCAACGGCTTGTTTTCCAATCTTGGAGTAATCAACAGTTGGTCGCCGGTGATCAGCGCGATCGCCCCTTCGGCGTTATTCATGCTGGCTGCGGCGGGGATGATCTGGTGGGTTGAACGGCGCTGAGTCAGTCAGCCTGGTTAAGCTTCGATGCCCAAAGCATCGACTTCCCATGACGGGTGCGGTGAAAGCCGTTTCCCGTTTATGCCGTGACGATCTGGGTGCCGGCGATCCGGTCATGCAGGAACTGCCCGTCGCGGTCGATCAGCGACCACACGATGCCGACTCCGCCAAGCACCAGGCTTGGCCAGCATAGGAGAAAGCGAAGCAATGCCTGCGCCGGACGAACAGGAAGTCCTTCGACCGTTACCAGACGGATGCGCCAGGTTTTCATTGCCAGCGTTTGCCCGCCATTGCTCCAGAACCAGATGAAATAAACGAGCAGGACAAGAAAGAGGTGTGCCCACAAAATCGCCGGTGTAGCGATTTTATGAGCGAAAGCGCCGATCAGTACGTGTGGTGCAATCATCAATACAGCAACAACGCCCGACAACAAGAGAATTTCGTAACACATGGCGGCCAACCGGCGCAGGATTCCTGTGCGTATAAAGCGGTCTGGAACAGGCATCAGGGTTTGGTCGTGGTTTCAGCGCTCGCCGGTACGACGGCAGGGGGTGATGTTTCCGTTGCGGGTGGGGCTGCGGGGAGTGGTGTAAGCGGGGTTGATAGGGGAGCAACAGGATTTGCCATGGCTGCAGGTGCCGGGAGCATGGGCGCAGTTGCTGCCGGCAGGCCGGGTTTGGGGACGGGCTTGCTGGCGGCTTGCTGCTTCAGCTTTTCCTTTTCATCTTCCGGGAGGCTGGAATACTCTTCCCATTTTTTCCTGAGTTCCTGTTTTTTCTCTGCTGGAAGTTGGTTGGCCGTTTTAAAGTTCTCGCGCGCCAACTGCCGCTGTTCCGGTGTCAATTTACCCCAGGCCTGCATTTGACCTTGAATGCGACGCTGTTCTTCTGGAGTCATTTCGGGAAATCGGACGGCAATGCCCAGCCATTTTTTCTGGCGGAAGTACTCCATGGAATCCCAGTCGTCGCTCAGCGGGGCAAGAACTATTTTCTGCTTTACCGTCAATTCGCTCCACATCGGCTGTGACGGCGTTGCAATGAGCGACGGGCTCGGCGTTTCCGCCCAGCCCGTGGTAACCACAACACAACTGAAAATTATTGCGACGAGCCGCGTTTTAACCATGTATCAAAGCCCTTGTCGGTAAATGCTCCGATGGGCAGATCATCGGCGAGCAGGGCGCTATCAACGGCACCCAGCTCGTTGACACGTTGATCGGCCATCCAGAAAGCGGAAAAGACGAGGCCCAGGAGCAATAAGAGGCCGGCGATCGCCTTCTTAATATGCAGGTTGTCAAAGTGGTGTTGAACAAAACTGCCCGCCGTGGCCAGCACTGATTGATTTACAGCCTGCCTCTGGCAGGCCAGAGCCTTTTTTCTGGCGGTAGCGAGGCGGGCTGCAGTCTCGGGCCGCAGCTCGTGCAATCCGCGATTAAGAAACTGTCTGATCTTGTAGGCGAAATGTAGTTCGTTCATCATAGCGTGATTCCTTTTGCTTTCAAAGCCGCCGCCAGCGTGTGTGTGGCACGCGAGCAATGTGTTTTTACGCTGCCTTCCGAGCAGCCCATTGCGGCAGCAGTTTCCGCAACGTCCATGTCTTCCCAGTAACGCATGAGGAACGCTTGGCGTTGACGCGTAGGTAGAAGTTTTATCTCTTTTTCAATAATAACAAGGACTTGGGATTGTTCCAGTTGTCCGTCCGGAGTGTTAGGCGTGTAAGACCCCGATTCAACCTCCAGAGTTTCCAGCGGGTCGTGATCATTGTCATCCCCGGACGAGAATGAAGACAGCAGTGTCGTCCACAGCGAACGAACCTTGCTGCGCCGATAAAAGTCACGAATCGTGTTCTGCATGATGCGCTGGAAGAGCATTGGCAGCTCTTCTACCGGGCGGTCGCCATATTTTTCGGCAAGCTTCATCATCGAGTCCTGCACGATATCAAGTGCTGACTCTTCGTTACGCACGGCAAACATCGCTTGCTTGAAAGCGCGACGCTCTGAAGTGGCTAGAAAATCTGACAGTTCGCTTGGGCTGGCCAGAATCGAAATCCTTGTTATGTCGGGCGGAAGATTATCCCTTGATTATCGGCCGTTTGGGCGGAAGCCTTGACCAATAGTGGTCTAGGCTTTAACGTTATAGGCTTTTTCGAGCATTTTGCTTGGTAAGGCGAGGATGATAACCATGATGACCGGTGCGGAGATTGTAATCAGGTGCCTGCAGGAAGAAAAGGTCGACTATGTATTCGGCTATCCCGGCGGCGCCGTTCTTCATATTTACGACGAACTGTTCAAGCAGGACAAGGTCAAGCATATTCTGGTCCGCCATGAACAGGCGGCGGTGCATGCGGCCGATGGTCTGGCGCGCTCGACACACAAGGTCGGCGTAGCTCTGGTTACCTCCGGTCCCGGCGCGACCAATGCCGTGACCGGTATTGCGACCGCCTACATGGACTCCATACCCATGGTGATCATCTCCGGTCAGGTGCCATCGTATTATATTGGTCAGGATGCCTTTCAGGAGTGCGATACGGTCGGGATTACTCGCCCCTGCGTCAAACACAACTTTCTGATCAAGGATGTGCGCGACATCGCCATGACCATGAAAAAAGCGTTTTACATTGCCAATACGGGTCGTCCGGGACCGGTGGTGGTGGATATTCCGAAGGACATTAGCGCCGCAAAATGCAAGTTTGATTACCCGAATGAAGTCCACATGCGTTCGTATAACCCGGTCGTCAAGGGTCATCTGGGGCAGATCAAAAAGGCGGTACAACTGCTGCTTGGTGCAAAGCGGCCAATGATTTACACCGGTGGCGGGGTGATTCTCTCCAATGCGGCTGAACAGTTGACTACGCTCACGCGTCGTCTTGGCTTCCCGATTACCAACACGCTGATGGGGCTTGGCGCCTATCCGGCGACCGATCCGCAGTTTCTCGGCATGCCGGGCATGCATGGCACGCTGGAAGCCAACATGGCGATGCAGCATTGCGACGTATTGCTGGCTATCGGCGCCCGTTTCGACGATCGGGTGATTGGCAACCCGGAGAACTTCGCTTCCCTGCCACGCAAGATCATTCACGTTGATATCGATCCGTCGTCGATTTCCAAGCGCGTTCGCGTTGACGTGCCGATTGTCGGCAATGTTCCGGAGGTGCTCGCGGAGATGATCAAGCTGATTGAGGCTGAGCAGGGCAAGACCGAGATTGGCGACTGGTGGAAGGAAATTGAAGGCTGGCGTTCCAGGCAGTGCATGAACTACAAGCTCAAGAGTGATGTCATCATGCCGCAATACGTCATCGAGAAGCTCTACGAGATTACCGGCGGCAACGCGATTATTACGTCCGATGTCGGACAGCACCAGATGTGGGCGGCGCAGTACTACAAGTTCGATCAGCCACGGCGCTGGCTCAACTCGGGCGGTCTGGGCACCATGGGTGTCGGCCTGCCCTACGCCATGGGCGCGGCGCTGGCCAATCCGGATATGCAGATCGTGTGCGTGACTGGCGAAGGCTCGATCCAGATGTGCATACAGGAACTATCTACGGCCAAACAGTTCCGCCTTCCGATCAAGATCATCAACCTCAATAACCGTTACCTGGGCATGGTTCGCCAGTGGCAGGAGATGTTCCACGGTAGCCGCTACGCCGAGTCGTACATGGATTCTCTGCCCGATTTCGTAAAGCTCGCCGAGGCTTATGGTCACGTCGGCATTCGTGTCGAGCGGCCTGAGGAGGTTGAGGGAGCACTCAAAAAAGCCTTAATCGAGCACAAGGACGATCTGGTGTTTCTCGACATCCTCACTGACCGGGAAGCGAATGTTTTCCCGATGGTAGCGGCGGGCAAGGGCCTGTCAGACATGATTCTGGCCGAAGATCTGTAAGGGAACGACAAGCATGCGACATATTATTTCTATTTTGCTGGAAAATGAAGCCGGTGCGCTTTCGCGCGTGGCCGGCCTCTTCTCGGCGCGCGGTTACAATATCGAAACGCTGACGGTAGCGCCTACCGAGGACAAATCTTTGTCCCGGCTAACCATCGTCACCAGCGGCAGCGACGAGGTGATCGAGCAGATCACCAAGCAACTGAACAAGCTGATTGATGTCATCAAGGTAGTCGATCTTAATGAAGCCGCGCATATCGAGCGCGAACTGATGTTGATCAAGGTTCGCGCCACGGGCAAGGAACGCGAGGAAATGAAACGCATGACAGAAATCTTCCGTGGGCGAATCATTGACGTAACCGATTCGACTTACGTGATTGAACTTACGGGTAGCGGCTCCAAGCTCGATGCCTTTATCCAGGCCATCGATACCGGTTTGATCCTCGAAACCGTACGTACCGGCGTCAGCGGTATTGGCAGTGGTGACCGAATTTTGAAAGTTTAGCGATGAGCAAGGGTGAGGGGTTCGGTCCGAAAGAGGCAGGCTTCCCTCCTCGCTCCTGACTCCTCTCTCCTCACTGTTTAATGAAAGGAACACCATGAAAGTTTATTACGACAAGGACGCCGACCTCTCGCTGATCAAGGGCAAGAAAGTCACTATTGTGGGTTATGGCTCACAGGGCCATGCGCACGCTCAGAATCTGACCGATTCCGGCGTCAAGGTAACGGTTGGCTTGCGTCAGGACGGCGCTTCCTGGAGCAAGGTCGAGAAGGCCGGGATCAAGGTTGAGGAAGTGGCCAAGGCGGTCAAGGGCGCCGATGTTGTGATGATGCTGTTGCCGGACGAGAACATCCCGGGCGTGTATTACAATGATGTCGAGCCGAACATCAAGAAAGGCGCCGCTCTGGCCTTCGCCCATGGCTTTAACATTCACTATAACCAGGTGGTGCCGCGTGCCGATCTGGATGTCATCATGGTGGCGCCGAAAGGTCCCGGCCATACCGTGCGCTCCGAATACCTCAAGGGGGGCGGCGTTCCCTCGTTGATCGCCGTGCATCAGGACAAGTCCGGCAAGGCCAAGGGCCTTGCGTTGTCCTATGCGGCGGCCAACGGCGGCACCAAGGGCGGCGTCATCGAGACCAATTTTCGTGAAGAAACCGAAACCGATCTGTTCGGCGAACAGACCGTGCTGTGCGGCGGTGCGGTCGAACTGGTCAAGATGGGCTTCGAGACGCTGGTCGAAGCCGGCTACGCGCCCGAAATGGCCTACTTCGAATGTCTGCACGAACTCAAGCTGATCGTCGACCTGATGTATGAAGGCGGCATCGCCAACATGAACTACTCGATCTCGAACAACGCCGAGTACGGCGAATACATGACCGGTCCCACGGTGATCAACGAAGAGTCGCGTTATGCCATGCGTGAAGCGCTGAAGCGCATCCAGAACGGCGAATATGCCAAGATGTTCATACAGGAAGGCAAGACCAATTATCCTTCGATGACTGCGCACCGCCGGCTGATAGCCGAGCATCCGATCGAAACGGTCGGCGCCAAGCTGCGTGACATGATGCCGTGGATCAAGAAGAACAAGCTGGTCGACCAGACCAGGAACTGATAGTTGCAGTGAGGAGAGAGGGGTGAGGAGAGAGGGGCGCACCCAATTTTCTCGCCCCTGGTTTTTCTCCTCTCATTTCTCCTCACCTCGCACAGGCTTTCAATGAACTATCCGCATCCGATTCTCGCCCGTGAAGGCTGGCCTTTCATCGCCGGCTCCCTGGTGCTTGCCTTGCTGGCGTCTTCTGCCGGGCTGTGGTCACTGCCTTTCTGGGTGATCCTTGTTTTCTGCATTCAGTTCTTCCGCGATCCGGCGCGGGTCATTGCCGGCGGGCCAAAGAGCGTGCTTGCCCCGGCCGACGGACGCATAGTCGTGGTTGAGGAAACCGACGACCCCTACCTGAATCGTCGCGCACTCAAGGTCAGTGTTTTCATGAACGTATTCAACGTGCATTCGAACCGCTCGCCGATCGAGAGTACTGTGCAGCAGAAATGGTACAGGCCGGGCAGCTTCCTCAATGCGGCGCTGGACAAGGCTTCGCAGGAGAACGAGCGCTGTGCGCTGCATCTGAAAACTAGCGATGGGCGTGACATCACCTGTGTCCAGATTGCCGGTCTGGTCGCACGCCGCATCCTGAATTATGTGGAGGCCGGAAAAAAGCTGGCGGCAGGTCAGCGTTATGGATTCATCCGCTTCGGGTCACGTGTCGATCTCTACCTGCCACTGGATACCGTTGTGAAAGTGGTGATCGGCGAAAAAGTTTACGCTTCGAGTTCCGTGCTGGCCGAACTTGCCTGAGCCTGATGCCTGAGATCAAACCCCGCAAGACCCTGTTCAATCCCGAGTTGCGCCGTCGCGGCATTTACCTGCTGCCGAATCTTCTGACCAGCGCTGCGTTGTTCTGCGGCTTTTTCGCTATTGTTCAGGCGATGAAGGGCAGTTTCGAGCAGGCAGCGATAGCCATTTTTGTGGCCATGGTGCTTGACGGACTGGATGGGCGAGTGGCGCGGCTGACACGGACGCAAAGCGCCTTCGGCGCAGAATACGACTCGCTCTCCGATATGGTCTCGTTTGGCGTTGCGCCGGCGCTGGTAACTTACGCCTGGGCACTCAAGGATTTGGGGCGACTCGGCTGGATTGCTGCTTTTATCTACTGTGTGGGAGCCGCACTGCGCCTGGCGCGCTTCAACAGCACGGCCGAGGCCAGCGACAAGCGTTTCTTTCAGGGTTTGCCCAGCCCGGCGGCGGCGGCGCTGATTGCCGGTTTTGTCTGGGTGATGATCGACAAGGGGGTGGAGGGTGCTGAGGTGCGCTGGTTGGCCGGAGCGCTGGTCATTTTCGCTGGCATCACAATGGTCAGTAGCGTCCGCTTTTACAGCTTCAAGGATTTGAATCTGCGGCGCAGCGTGCCCTTCGTTTTTATCGTCGCCATTGCCGTGGTCTTAGCACTTCTCTCCTACGAACCCTCCCTGGCCCTGTTCGGGCTGTTCGTTGTTTATGCCCTATCCGGTTATGTTGTGGCGCTGCGCCAGCTCCTGCGTCGCAAGGCGACAGCAAGCGCTGACTAGTGGGTTTTAGACACTCATTTCGCGCCCATGAAAGGAATGTCACTCCCCTCTAAACTTGCTCGCCACTGTTGCGTGTGCTTCTGACATAACCGATCGCCGAGCAGAAAAATACCAGTGAAAGCACAATCTCGCCAGCCGCCAGCCATTGGCTGATGCCGCTTTCGCTGGTGGCGCGAACGATGCCTTCAGTGAAATAAATCAGGATCAACATCGATGCCCACTGGTTGGTGTAGCGGCGACCATGCAGGATGCCGAACAGCGGAGCCAGGAGCGGCAGGCATTTTAGGAAAAGCCAGGATCCTCCGGGCTGGATTGGTGCGAGCCACAATTCCCAGGCCAGGCAAAGGAAAATCAGCAGAATCAGGCTGATACTAGAGGATAAATAAAACAAGCGTTTTGTCATCGGGGTAGTATTCAGTGAGATTCAAGTGCAGCATCCTCTGTGCGCGATCTGCGGTACAGGTCTCGCCAAAAGACATGAAACCGTAGAGGCGCAAAGTGGCAAAGGTGACGCAAAGAATGCTTTACAAGCAATGGGTTAACTTTGCGTTTTCTTTGCACCTTTGCTTCTTTGCGGTGGATTTTTGATTTTTCACAGTCTCTGCGGGGTTATACAGAGAGTGAATCCGGCTTGATCGAGAAAACCTCGATCTGGCTGTTCTGTTCGTCAAGGCGGATGCTTTTCATCTCGCGTATTACAATATTTTCTTTTTCGACGACCAGGATCAGCTTGCCGGGTTGATTGTCCAATGCCCCTGAGGGAACGACCAGCATTTCAGTCGGGCGCAGAGCCTGGATTTCGGGAAGGATGAGAACCGACAGTCGAACGCTGTTGCTGGCCACCACGGGTAGTGCCAGGAAGGCTGGCACAGCGCTTGTCGCCAGAATCTGCAGACCGAGTTCAATATGCTCCTGATTTTCCGACATGGCCCAGCGGACGATGCAGATTTGCCAGTTTCCCCCGGACTCGGTGCGCATCGCAGTGACGTCGCCAACCGACATACCGCCTGTTTTTCCTGAGACGTGCATGACCGCGTAGCCGTCGGGGCTTTCATTGGTAATCATCCAGCTCGACGTTTCGATGCTTGTTTCATCCCCCTCTTGGAACAGACGCCACAGGCTGTCCAGCCCGACACAGAGCACCGATCGGTAGTTCTGACGGCGGCGCGGGAAACGTCGCTTGCCTGGTTCGCCCCAATAGGTGATCAGCCTACGCAGGACGCCGCGCCCGGCTGGCGTACCGGCAAAGTCCGGCAGGTTGATCTGCCGGGGTTGTTCGCCGGCTTCGAGTGCAGTGAGCTGTTCCCTGAGCAGCGCGGCAAGTCGCGCGCAGGAAAAATAGAGGATGGATGTTTCTGGCGGCGCCGATTTGCGGGAACAGGCAGACCCCCCTACGTCACGCGCCGGGTCGATCCAGAACGCAGCGGGCGTTTTGCTGGCAGTGATGGGTATCGGATCGATCCGGTCGGCAAAACGCCCCAGATAAGCCGCGACGAAATCGACTTCACGTGAGGTGAATGACGCCGGCTGAGCACAAGCGAGAACGATTGACGAAAAATAAATGTTTTGAATAGTGCCTGAAACGCCTTCCGGCATATGGCTGACGAGATCCAGGCGACGGGCTGTATTGTAAGTCTGATGAAGTTGCTGCCAGATTCCGATAGCCGCTGGAGAGGCAGCCAGATTGCTGATCAAGAGGTGCTGCGCGAGTGCGTAGAGGCCTCTCCAGAGGGTCAGATCGGGTGCATGATGCAGGCCGTATATCTGCTCAACGTCATCGCTGTTATGCGCGGCCAGCAAGTCTTCCGCCAGCGTGCGCAGTAAATTCTGCAGGCTGCGTATCAGTTGCCTGGTTTTACGTGTGATGGGGATGGGGAGTGCAACACTGCTCAACGCTGGGAGCAGCGTTGTCAGTACAGAAATACTGCGCGTGTATAAACGCTCCAAAACCTGGGCGCGTTGCTCGGGCGTGACCTGGCTTGCGCGCAAGGTCGCCAGGTGACTGAGCAGGGGCAGCAGATCGTCTGGGGTATTAAGTGGCGGCGGTGCATTCAGCCAGGAGGAAATGGTGTGCAAGCCCGTCTGCGAAAAAGCAGTACTTTCGATACGGTCAGAATCCATCATCGAATTGGTCATGATGTTTGTCGTAGATTAAAATCACAACTAGATTCTGCGAAGTATAGCTTGCCGGCCGGGGTGGATAGTTGGATTTTGTGCGCACGGCTGCTGCGGGGTCATAAATTCCGCCTAGGCACGTCGAAAACTGGCAGCGCTTAAATAAGTGTTGGTTTTTCGCTCTTTCTTGTTATAATTTCGCCCTTTTTCTGAATTCGGAATAAATCCTATGGTTGTTATTCGTCTCGCCCGCGGTGGCGCAAAAAAGCGTCCCTTCTACAATCTGGTGGTGGCTGATTCACGTACCCGTCGCGATGGTCGTTTCATTGAGCGGATCGGCTTCTACAATCCGATTGCCACGGATAAGGAAGAGGGACTGCGCATCGCCGCTGATCGCCTGAGCTACTGGCAACAGCAGGGTGCCCAGGTGTCGCTGACCGTTGCGCGTCTGGTCAAGCAGGCCGGCGCCAAGCCTGCAGCAACGCTTGTTTGAAGTTTCATTGTCTGAGTCGGCGGGTTCGAAAACGCCTGCCGATATCGTTGTTCTGGGCAAGATCGTAGGCCCTTATGGCTTGCGCGGTGCCGTCAAGGTGCATCCTTTTGCCGACGATCCCTTGCTGTGGGCCAAGTTGCCCTACTGGTGGGTCGGAAATGAGGTAAGTGCTCCCGGGTTGTGGCAGCAGACGCGCTTGCTCAACTGCAAGGCGCACGGTGACATGCTGATTGCGCAACTGGAATGCCTGCCTGATCGCAATGCGTCAGAGACGGCACTTGGCGTGCTGGTTGGCGTTCCCCACGCGGCGCTGCCACCGGCAGGCAGCAATGAGTATTACTGGGCCGATCTGATCGGCCTTGATGTGGTTAATGTCAGGGGTCAGTTGCTGGGCCGAGTGCTCGGGTTGATCGAAACGCCGGCCAACGATGTGTTGCGGGTTGGCGATGGAGAAAAAGCCGAGCAGCTTTTACCCTTTGTTGCAGCGGTCATTATTGACGTCGACAGGATGGCCGGGAAGGTTCTCGTTGATTGGGAAGCCGATTGGTAATCCGGTCGATCATGAACAAGCGCTTAACTGTCGATGTGGTGACGCTTTTCCCTGAAATGTTTGTTGCGCTAACGCAATCGGGAGTGACGCGGCGGGCGCTGGAAGAAGGGCGCTGGAGCCTGGATTTCAGGAATCCGCGTGATTTCACTGGGGACCATCACCGTACCGTCGATGACCGTCCCTATGGCGGCGGACCGGGAATGGTAATGATGCCGGGACCGCTGGAAGCGGCGATTAAAGCGGCCAAAGCAAGGCAGGCCGCAGCAGGTTTGATAAAGAGCCGGGTACTTTGCCTCTCGCCACAGGGTGCGTCGCTGACGCATCAGCGCGTGATGCGTTTTGCAGAGGCGGCAGAAGTTGAAGGCCTCGTAGTGCTCTGCGGGCGCTACGAAGGAATTGACGAGCGTTTGATCGAGCGCTACGTCGATGAGGAAATTTCGATCGGGGATTTCGTGCTTTCGGGCGGCGAAATTCCGGCGATGGCCTTGCTCGATGCTGTCGTCAGGCAGTTGCCCGGCGTGCTGAATGACGCCGAATCGGCAATACAGGATTCGTTTGTTGCGGGTTTGCTGGATTGCCCGCACTATACGCGACCGGAGGATTACGCTGGTCAGCGGGTGCCGGATACCTTGTTGTCCGGGCACCACGAGCAGATTCGTCGCTGGCGCCTCAAGCAGGCGCTGGGGCGGACATGGCAACGGCGTCCCGACTTGCTATCGGGGCGTTTGCTGTCGAAAGAAGAAACGCAACTCCTGGTGCAGTTTCAGGAGCAATGCGGTCAGGATAATAAAACGTAATGTTTGTAAAACGGAGTTAAAAAATGAATCTGATCGAGCAACTTGAGCAAGAAGAAATCGCCCGTCTGGGCAAGACCATTCCACCCTTTGCGCCGGGCGACACGGTCGTCGTCCAGGTCAAGGTCAAGGAAGGTGCGCGCGAGCGCTTGCAGGCTTATGAAGGCGTGGTCATCGCCAAGCGTAACCGTGGCCTCAATTCCAGTTTCATCGTGCGCAAGATTTCGTCCGGTGAAGGCGTTGAGCGTACATTCCAGACCTATTCCCCGCTGGTCGCGGCCATTGAAGTCAAGCGTCGTGGCGATGTGCGACGGGCCAAGCTCTACTATCTGCGTGAACGATCGGGCAAATCCGCACGCATCAAGGAAAAGCTGACGCGCCGGCAGAAGGTCTAAGCGCAGGTCGGGCAAGAATCCTGCCGAACAAAACGGGGCAACAGTCGCCAGACTCTGCCCCGTTGCTTTTGGCTGTAGGCGGCCTTAGACCGGGCTGGCATTGCGGTTTTCGATCAGGGCGTAGGCCGAGTGGTTATGGATCGACTCGAAGTTTTCGGATTCGACCACGTACGAAAAGATGCGCGGTTCGGCACTGAGGCGGGCGGCCACATCGCGCACCATGTCCTCAACGAACTTCGGGTTGTCGTAGGCGCGCTCGGTAACGTATTTTTCGTCCGGGCGCTTGAGTAAGCCGTAAAGCTCGCAGGAGGCTTCCGCTTCAACAAGCTGGACAATCTCCTCAATCCACAGGTGATCGTTGATCCTGGCCGTTACGGTGACGTGTGAGCGCTGGTTGTGTGCGCCGCGCTCGGAAATCTTCTTCGAGCAGGGACAAACGCTGCTGACCGGAACGACGATCTTGATCGTCGAAGCGATATCGCCGTGGCAGATCTCGCCGATCAGCGTAACGTCGTAGTCCATCAGGCTCTGCACACCGGATACCGGTGCCGCCTTGTTTATGAAATACGGAAAATTCATCTCGATGTGCCCGGTTTCCGCCTCCAGCTTTTCGACCATCTCGCGCAACATGATCGGGAAAGTCTCGACCGAAATTTCGCGTTCGTGGCTGTTGAGAATTTCCACGAAGCGCGACATATGCGTGCCCTTGAAGTTATGCGGCAGGCCGACATACATGTTGAACACGGCGATGGTGTGCTGCACCCCGCCCGATTTGTCGAGCACCCTGACCGGGTGCCGGATCGATTTGATGCCGACCCGGTTGATGGCGATCTGCCGGGTGTCTGCCAGATTCTGAACATCGACCATGGCGTACGGGATTCGCGGGGCTTGCGGTGCGTTCATTTCAATCCTGATCGAATATTTTGCGTCAACCCCGACTATTGAACCGGATGTTGATCTTTAAGCGGCGTGCTGCCTTGATGTGCGCGCATCGTACGGAGAATGCCTTCCTTGTCGAGACCGGCTTCGGCCAGCAGCAGCGTCTGATCACCGTGATCGATGAAATGATCGGGGAGACCCATGCGCACAAGTCGTACTGGGCGGTCAATTTCATCGAGAACGCGAGCGACTTCTGAGCCGGCACCACCAATCAAGGCATTCTCTTCGACGCTGATCAGCAGCGAATGTTCCCGCGCCAGTTCAATAATCAGCTCG
>JAYSZS010000432.1:0-3019 GCA_043737935.1 Propionivibrio sp.
CTAACCTGGGCATAAATGCCATCGCCTCAGTTTCCGAAACCTATCGCGCTCAACTCCTGGCGCTTGTACAATATTTATGCAATTGCCCGTGCGCTAGGCCAAGCCTGGGTAAGAAGTAAGTAAAACGCCTAAGACGAATCATGGCAAGTGCAATGGAGTACCGCCAGAGGCAAATCTCGCCATGCCTTGATTCGTCCCTTATGATTCTCCAAATTGTTTGCCACAGGAAAAAATGACTGCCATGACCGCGAACACCATTCCCATGTTTCAGCCCCTGACCGGCCTCTATGAGCCCTCGGCCATCCAACAGCTTGTCGACGGGCGCTTTTTGGTCGTCGAAGATGAAAAGCAGTGTCCGTTCAGCCTGGTTTCGATAACCCACGACGGGGCCATCAACAGCACGGCGCTGACGCCGGATTTGCTGGAAGGCGGCGATTCGTTCTGGAAATTGAATGATCTTGAAGGGTTGACGGCTGACCGCTCGGGGAATATCTACGCCATCACCTCGCATTCGCGCGCGGGTGACGGTGAGCAGAAAAAGTCGCGTGACAAGCTGGTTCGTTTCCGCATCGAAGGAGAGAACGTGCTGGCAGCCAGGGTGGTTACCGGGCTGAAGGCGGCTTTGCTGGCGAGTCACCCGGTTCTGGCCGCCGCTGCTGAAATAAAGGACGTCAAGACCGGTGGCGGGTTGAATATCGAGGCGCTGGAAATCCGCCCCGACCAGCAATGTCTGCTGATCGGCTTGCGCAGTCCGTTGCTCGACCATCGGGCGATCATTGCCTGCGTTGAGAACGTCGCTGAAATGTTCGACGCCGACCAGCCTCCGCGGATTTCCGATACGCTGCTCACGCTCGATCTCGGCGGCAACGGGATTCGCGGCCTGGCTTACTTTGCCTGTCTCGATGGCTATCTGGTCATCGCTGGCCCGGTTGCGCGCGAGCCGCTTCATTTTCAGCTCTGGTTCTGGAGCGGGCAACCGGGAGCTCCGGCTCGGGCGGTCAGCGTTCCCGGACTGCCGGGGTTCGCTCGCGCCGAGGGCATCTGCCCGGCATTGATCGATGGCCGACAGCGCATCGTCATTGTCAATGATGATGGCAGCAGAGAAGACGCTCGTTTTGCCCGCTTCCTGCTGCTTGACCCTGAGCAGCTTCAGATCGCTCCCTGACCTGGCACACGGTACGGATGAGGCCTTGATCCTTGATCAGGCGCTGGCGATCAATCGAATTCTCTTTGTCGTTCCCTGAATTCTGTCTCGATTGGTGCGTTTCTGCACTGATGTGGTGCATGGTGTGTTGTCAATAGCCGGAAAACCCTGCCATTCAGAGGTTTCCCGATTGGCACACTTTCTGCTGATAGCCAGACAAACCTACAGTTCCGGCGAAAACCATGAGCACAACTTTTTATAACGAAATGTACGATTCGGTGGGCGCTTTGCGGCCCCATTACTGTGCCTATGCAGACTGGCTGGCCGCCACTCCCCCCGAGCGCATTGCACGCAAACGCGCCGAAGCGGATATCGCCTTTCACCGCGTCGGTATCACTTTTGCGGTTTATGGTGACGAGTCATCGCAGGATCAGGGCAAGGAACGGCTGATTCCCTTTGACATCATCCCGCGCGTCATCCCGGCGGCCGACTGGCTGGCGCTGCATTCCGGTCTGCGCCAGCGCGTCAAGGCGCTTAATGCCTTCCTGCACGACATCTACCACGGGCAGGACATTCTTCGCGCCGGGCTTATCCCGCGCGAACAGGTGCTGAACAACGCGCAGTTTCGCCCGGAGATGATGGGGGTCGATGTGCCGTCCGGTATCTACGCGCACATTGCTGGCGTCGACCTGGTGCGTGCCGGCGAGGGCGAATTTTACGTGCTGGAAGACAACCTGCGCGTGCCTTCCGGCGTGTCCTACATGATCGAGGACCGCAAGATGATGATGCGGCTCTTCCCCGAACTCTTTTCGCGGCACAAGGTGGCGCCGGTGCAGCATTATCCGGACATGCTGCTGGAAAACCTGCGCACCGTCGCGCCCCAGGGCGTCGTCGATCCGACCGTCGTTCTGCTGACCCCCGGCGCGTACAACAGCGCCTATTTCGAGCATACCTTCCTGGCGCAACAGATGGGTATCGAACTGGTCGAGGGGCGCGATCTGTTTGTCAAGCATGAGACGGTTTACATGCGCACCACGCAAGGTCCGCAGCGGGTCGATGTGATCTACCGGCGGCTCGACGACGACTTTCTCGACCCGCTCGCCTTCCGCAAGGACTCGATGCTCGGCGTTCCCGGCCTGCTCTCGGCTTACCGCGCCGGGCGGGTTACGCTGGCCAACGCGATTGGTACCGGCGTTGCCGACGACAAGTCGATTTATCCCTATGTGCCGGAGATGGTGCGCTTCTATCTCGGCGAGGAGTCGCTGCTCAACAACGTGATGACTTATATGCTGCGCAAGCCGGACGACCTGAAGTACGTGCTTGAGCATCTGCCTGAACTGGTGGTTAAGGAAGTGCACGGTGCCGGTGGTTACGGGATGCTGGTCGGCCCGGCGTCGACCAAGCAGGAGATCGAGGACTTCCGGGCACGCATCATTGCCGATCCGGAGAAATACATCGCGCAACCGACGCTGGCGCTATCGCACTGCCCAACCTTTGTCGATGGTGAAAAGCTCGGTGGCATCGCCCCGCGCCACCTCGATCTGCGCCCCTTCGTGCTCTCCGGCAAGCACATCGACATGGTGCCCGGCGGCCTCACGCGCGTCGCGCTGCGCGAAGGTTCGCTGGTGGTCAACTCGTCGCAGGGCGGTGGCACCAAAGACACCTGGGTATTAGAAAACTGAAGTAAAACTGAAGCAGGGAGAACTGAAATGCTGAGCCGCACCGCCGATCACCTGTACTGGATGGCGCGCTTTACCGAGCGCGCCGAGAATCTCGCCCGTCTGCTGGACGTCACGCACCAGATGTCGCTGGTTCCGCAATCCGTCGCTGCCGAGAATCAGAACTGGGGTGCCATTCTTGCACTGAACAGTCTGG
>JAYSZS010000433.1:0-3014 GCA_043737935.1 Propionivibrio sp.
TGAAACAGGTCGGCGATCAGTTGCGAAGCGCGGCCGTAGGGTAGCAACTGACCTTGCGTCAGATGCACCCCCAAGGCGCGGACATTCGAACCGTATTGCGCAATGGTGCGCTACGAGCCTCTGCCGATTTACACTCGAAACTACAAGCTCCCCGCAGTATTGCTCATCCTACCTGACCGTGCGCATTTCCCGCCGAATAGCTTGTCGCACGACTTCAGCCAGCGTTATGCCCTGGGCTGCATCGCGCAGTGCCTGGTTAATGATCGTCTGATAGTTGCCACCTGTCATTTCCGCGCGTGCCTTGAAGATAGCCAGAACGTCGTTATCCAGTCGCATGGTAATTCGTGATTTTCCACCGCGTTCAGCCTGCAAGCGGGCAAGCGCTGGCACGCCGGAAACAGGCTAGGCTTCGGCGAAATCCATGTTGGCGAAACGATAAAACAGTGGGTCAGAATTGTTGTTCATAGCATCTCCGTTGCGCTTGGTTGGCCTTCAATGCTGAAATGATGCGGATGCGCTCACTACGCAGAGTCCACACCGCCACAAGAATTCGTCCTTTGCTACCCATGCCCAGTGATGCAAACCGTTGTTCACCTTCGGTGTCCGCATCTTCCCGCGTTAAAGAGTAGGGGTCGAGCAGTACGTGTTTCGCTTCCTCAAAAGTAATACCTCCATGGTTAATCGTGTTTGAGGCGGCTTTCCCAGGATCGAATTCGATTTCCATGCCCTGAATTATATGTACATATGTGCGCACAAAAAAGTGCTGCTCTGCCGACAACAAAGTACCACAAAGGGCCAGAGACATTCGGGAGTTTAAAATGCAATCTGACTGCGCGGCTTTGTACTACCGCAAGCACCGTCAAGCGTACCGAGGTGTGGCCAAGGCTGGCTGAAGGTCAGCGCTAATAAGGTCTACTTTTTGACTTATTGGACTCGGATTAAATTAGTCCAAAAGAGCAATTGACTATTCGGAGGGGGGAAACTTGGCCTTCTTGCTCAGGGTGGGAAACATGAAACGACTGAACAAGACGGCATTGATGGCGGCATGCGTGCTGATCAGTGGGGTGGCGTAGGCGACGCTGAAGAACCTGGGCGGGGGCTGCTCTATGACCAAGTGCTCAAAATTACCTGGTTGCAGGACGCCAATTAAGCCAAGACCATCGGCTACGATAGCGACGGCGTCATGACCTGGAGTGCGGCCAACACCTGAGCCACCAACCTGAACTTCCATGACAGCGTTCGCCATGTCAATTGAACTGGCTGGCAACTGGCCGCCAACACACTGGTGGGTGCCGACTGGAGCGGTAGCGACTCGTACGACAGCAGCACCGACGGGGGCTACAACATCACCCGTCCGCATAGCGAGCTGAGCTTCATGTACTACGTTAATCTAGGGCTGATAGGGAATTTACTCACCGACCGGCGCTTAACAGCCAATTTTTGGGGTATTTGGCAATGGCATGGTCGACGGGCAGACGAATGTTCGCTAGTCAAGCATCTACAGTCCTACGTTTACTGATCCGGTACGGGTTCAAATGCAAATTCAGCCTACTTCTTTTTATTTAGTAGGGTAACCAAATATCTGGTAACCGGGATAACACTTATTTTGCCTGGGCGGTTCGCCCCGGCGATGTCGCCTCTGTGCCGGAGCCTGAGACCTATGCCCTGCTGATGGCGGGATTGGGATTGCTGATGATGCTGGCGAAGCAGCGGCGGTCCCTTCGCTGCTTCATGAGCTTCTGCCTTTGCGGGGTTGCACGGGGCGCCAATCCCCCTGCGCTTTTGATGCCGCGCTGGCATGCTACGAGGTTCAGCCGATTTGCCCTTGAAACCAAAGCGCCTGAGGTGCTAGCAGACAAAAGATGTCCGGTTCCGCCTGTGTGCTAACCCAACCTGCTGTTTGACTGTTACTCCCCGCAATTCTTCGCTTACCGATGCTGAAAAACCGGCTTGCGTTTTTCGACGAAGGCGACCATGCCTTCCTTCTGGTCTTCAAGCGAAAAGCTGGCGTGGAAAACGCGACGTTCGAAGAGCAGGCCTTCGCCAAGGCCGCTTTCGGCGGCACGATTGACCGACTCCTTGATCATCATCACCACCGGCAGCGAGAACGAGGCGATCGTGTCGGCGGTGGTCAGTGCGTTTTCAAGCAGCTTGTTGGCCGGCACGATGCGCGCGACGAGTCCGGCGCGCTCGGCTTCTTCGGCGCCCATCAGGCGTGCCGTCAGGCACATTTCCATGGCCTTGGCCTTGCCTACGGCGCGTGGCAGCCGCTGCGTTCCGCCGGCCCCGGGCAGCGTACCGATCTTGATTTCCGGCTGCCCGAACTGGGCGGTGTCGGCGGCCAGGATGAAATCGCACATCATCGCCAGCTCGCAGCCGCCACCGAGGGCGTAGCCGGCGACTGCAGCGATCACCGGTTTGCGGCAGCGGGTGATACGTTCCCAGTTGCGCGTGATGTAGTCTCTGCGGTAGGCGTCCATGTAGGAGAAATCCTTGATTGCCGTGATGTCGGCACCGGCGGCAAAAGCCTTCTCCGATCCGGTAATGACAATGGCGCCGATCGCATCCGAGGCTTCGAAGTCATCCAACGCCTGGCATAATTCCTCGACCAGCGCGTCGCACAGCGCATTGAGCTGCTGTGGCCGGTTGAAGGTGATCAGGCCCACCCGGCCGCGGGTTTCGGCGATGATGTACTGGTAATTGCGGGTCTCGGTCATGGCGTCGTTCTCCTCTGGAGGTTAACCTGAATGCTCTACTGTCTGGTCATTCCGGCGAAAGCCGGAATCCAGTGATTGCGCTGTTCGGCAGTAAAGCGGGATTAGTTGTTACATGGTTTGGAGCGCCTTTCTTCCTGGATTCCGGCTTTCGCCGGAATGACGGCAGTTATGCATTAAAAGGTGGCATGTCCAGATTTACATGCTGCGCCGGTACTGCCCGCCGACGGCATAAAGCGCACTGGTAATCTGTCCGAGCGAGCAATGACGCACGGCGTCGATCAGCACGGCGAAGACATT
>JAYSZS010000434.1:0-15357 GCA_043737935.1 Propionivibrio sp.
TGCGCATCGACGCCGTTGTAGATCTGCACCACCGTGGACTGCGGCACACCGACTCTACTGGTCAGATAATGTTCGAGATCACGCGACAAGGCTATGAAATAAGTCACGAATGGGCGATAGATTCGACGTACCCATTGATATTTTTTACTCGATCCATCGAGATCGCCGACATCACGACCGTGCTCGCCATGAACGCGTACGGGCACCCCGGCGGCCCAGGCCGGTACGACGATTTCCAGTGCCCCCAGGTTGCGGCTGTGCACGATGGCCGGGCGTAACTTGCGAAAGAGTTTGAACAATTGCGGGTATATCCACAAGGCATGTCCCGGCGGCTTTTCAAGGGCAATGAACTCGACATCGTCCCGGACGATGCGTTTTCTAAAATCGGTTACTTTAGTCAATGAAATCACGGCATGCCGATAGCGATCAAGCGGCATGTGGTTGATCAGGTTCACGACGCCATTCTCCAGCCCACCAACATCGAATCGGTACACGACATGAGCAACCAGAGGGCGTGAGTCGTGGCCCAAAGTCATCGCCCATCCCTGGTCTGTCTTAGAACGCTATCGATTTCAGGCCAAGCCGAATCAATAAAGGCTTCCAGCGCTGCTTCGCCACCGCCGGCCTGTTCTTTGGGCGCATAAACGATGATGACGGCCGAGTCGTCACCCTGCCCCGTGATCCGAGACAAGGCGGTGTAGGCTTTGGCCCTGAAATCGCTGGCGGTCAGATAGCCATTGACCCAGTACCACTGCCAGACCAGCAGACGGGAGGAATCTGCAGATCGAAGCTCTGTGGTGCGGAGCAAAATCGATTGCCGATCCAGGATTATCCGACGCGTACCCTCATTGACCCTGGCCCAGACCGGATCGCCGCTACCGACCAGAACATTGACCGAAGTAATCATTTTATTGCTAACGTCCTGGTTTCGGTAATAACCAAGATACAAGCCCACTGCTCGACCATCGGAGCTGAAAGCGGATTGCAGAGTTGCCGATGGATTTTTGAAGCGCGGGCTAAAGTGGGATAATTTCTCGGGAGAAGCTGGCCAGCCGGCAATCGGCCCGAGCGCTTCGAGCTGGGTTACCTGGGGCGGCGGATTGCGCTCGATCTGCCATTGAGCAAGCGGCCAGATCGCCGCCATTACGATGACCACAAGCGCCATGATTATCGGTGATGAGTTGGCACCACCGGCTGCGGAAATGACATTCGAAAATGGCTGAACAGGTGGCGGAAGCTCATCCTCGCGCCAGAAGGAACCGATCCAGAACATGGCGATGATCACGATACCGAAAAAGGCCCATCCGTAGACCAGATGGTCTACACCGACCGCCAGTTTGTTGCCGGACAAATGACCGATCATGACGATCATGTAGGCACGCATCCAGTTGGCGATCACCGGAACAATAAAGGCAACGCCAATAAAAATGAGCCGACGCCTGAGCGAGTGATAACTCAGATAGGCGAACAAGGTTCCGACGGTCAACGAGGCGATGATATAGCGCACGCCACTACAGGCCTCTACCACCGACCAACTGCCTGAAGGAATGACAAAATTCAGACCTTCACGATAAACCGGGATGCCGCTAAGACGTAAGCCCAGAATGGTAAAGTTTGCCGTCCATTCCATCAGTTGCGGCAAGGCAAATTCGCCAAAAGGAACGGCAAAGTAAAGAAAAGCCAGGGGGAAAGCGATGCTCTGGGTGACTTGTAAACCAAGAATTGCCGGCACGGCCAGCACCAGCATTGTGGTGAGCGCAAACTGCGAAAGGACCCCGACTGTCGCCAGTTCACCGAGCAACCAGGCGAAGCCTGTTGCGGCCAGCGCAAGAAGTACCCAGGCATTCGGACGAGGGGTCAATTGAGCGATATTTTTGCGGATTTGCCAGATCAACCACAAGGTGATCGGCGGTACGATAAAGCCGTGCATGAACGTATCGGAACGCGCCCATATTTGCACCATGGTCATCGCGGTCTCACGATAGAGCACGAGGATCGCCAGCAGCGCAACAAGCAGCGCTGGCAGGGCGATACTCCAGCCTCCGGCTGCTGTTTCAAGAGCGCTTTGCTTGTTACGCTCGTTCATGGCGATGCTTTCCTTCCGGTTCCGTTACTTGATTCATCCAGATACCGATCGATAACTGAAAGATGGGCATCCCAACTGTAGCGCACCAGAACCTGCTGGCGAGCAGCTTTACCCATGGCTGCTGCGCGCTCGGGAGAGTGCAGCAGGGATTCAATCTGCCGCTGATAATCCTCGATAGCACCCGCGGTCAGGAAATCCCGTTCGGGAACGGCGTCAACCGCACCGGCACATTCCTGCGAGGCGACAACCGGCAAGCCCATGGCCATGGCTTCGAGTACTTTGTTCTGAATTCCGCGCGCCAAGCGCAAGGGCGCAACAACGAGAGCCGCGTGCTGTAAATAGGGGCGAACATCGCCTACCGTCCCGGTGACAACGACATGCTCGCTGGCCAGCGCCTGAACCGCCGGCGCCGGACTGCGGCCCACAATGTAGAAGCGCAAGCCCGGCCAGCGCTGTTGCAACTGTGGAAAAATCTCATTGGAAAACCAGCTCACGGCGTCGATATTCGGCCAGTAATCCATGGCCCCGGTAAATACCAAGGGCATCTCACCGGTTTTGTAAGGAGAAGCCAAGACGTGTTCCGGCGAAAAAAATTCAGCGTCCACCCCATTGCACATGGGCTCAACACGGCCCTTGCATTCAGGGGCACTGTTGCAAAACAGTGCGGTTTCGTTTTCGGTAACGAAAAAAGAACGGGTTGCCCGTTGCGCAACCGAGCGTTCGAAAGCCAGCAATCTTTCGCCTTCCCGCCGATAAAGCCAGGACATCGGCCAGCGGTGGTTTGCCGCATATTGCGTCCACTTGGCCGAGTCGACATCGACGAAATCAACCAGGGTACGCAACTGCGGCAATCCTTGAACATACTGAGCCATAGCTGACGAGAAGACGATTGCGGCGTCGATCCGCTGTTCGCGCAGCGTGCGCGACACCCAGGTTTGCAGACCGGCATTGCGATAGTAAGGCAGCGTCAGCGCCTCGTGGCTGAGCAGTCCGCTGAGGCTGCGCACCCTGGCCAGACGCGGGGAAAGCCGGGCAATGTGCAAGTCGCTACAGTAAGGAAGCAGTTTGTCTACGTAGGCTTCGTCCTCCGGGTCATCGATAAAGGTGCCGAGAAACACCCGGTGCCTGGTTGTCAGGTGTTTGAGCAAATGGAAGGAGCGTACCTTGTCGCCCTTGTTGGGCGGATAAGGCAGGCGGTGGACGAGGTAGAGGAGATGGGCCATTGATCTCAGCCCAGATTGCGCACGATGAACGGCCCGAGCCAGTTGGCCAGGCCGATCGGCATGCGCCGCCAGGCTTCGATGAGCAGCCGGTACTTGGCGTTATTTGGGTTGTTCTGCGGGATGCTGTCGTGCTTGTAGAGGCAATATTCGTAATATAGCGGCTGTGGCTCGAAACCCCAGTTTTTCTTGAAGGAAAACGAGCCGGTGCCGTGCTTGCTGCGGCCATAGTCAAACACCTTGATCCCGCGCTCGCAGGAACGTCGCATCAACTCCCAGTATTTGAAGTCGTTGGCGGCCAGATCGCGCGCCGAGAGGTCGTCGCCCGCATAGTAAGGCAGCACCTCGTCGCGGAAATAAAAGCTGAGTACGCTGCTCAATGGCCGTCCACCCTCATCCACCGCAGTAAGCACCTCGCAGTCCTGTCCGAAGACCTTTAGTAAGGCCTCGAAGTAGCGTCTGGGCATCGCCGGCGTCCCATGACGATGTACGTTATCGGCATACAGTGAAAAAAACCGGTCCAGCGTGCCGTCGATCTCGCTACGCAAGCCGTTCTTGATGCCTTTGCGTACCATGGCGCGCTGTTTGCGCGGGATAGCCAGCATGTTGGCCTCAACGTCCGGCGCCAGCGCCTTGCGAAAACTGACGTAGAGATTCTGTGTGGGCCACTCCGGATGACGTTGTTCGAGGTTGCGTAATTCGAGGTGGTCAACAGCGAGTTGTTTGGCGATGGCCTGCGCTTCGCTTTCCAGTGCTTCGACGGCTTCAGGATTATTGGCGGCTACTCCGCCATAAACGGCAAAGGGGAGCGAGACGAGAGCATTGCCGAAGAGCACACTTTTTACCTGCGCGAGCGGCAAGATGCCTTCAATATTCCCGGCCCGCTCGGCGTAGAGAAAATATGTCGGATGGTGAAATACCTCACTGACAATATTCTGCCACCCGGATTTATGGAAGAACGTAGCGCCAGCGCAGCCAGCGACGAATGCCTCCCAACGTGCTGCAGCGATTTTGTCGTCTAGCGCAAGGCGCCTGACACACAGTGCAGAAGGCGCGGCTGACAGCCCGCCATTTCCCTGATTGATCCTCTTCATGCCTGAACCAGGAGCGCTTGATCAGGGAGCACATCAGATTTGCTTTCAAGAAAGACTTCATCCATTCGTCCCCAATTGAAATCGGCCAGCAGACGCTGTAGACGAGCTTCCGTTTTGTGCAGATTGAGGTAATGACGGAATCGGGTCTTGGCATTTATCCCGTCGATGCGCGGCTGCCCGGCATCGATTTCCCAAGGGTGAAAGTAGAATACCGCCGCCTGACGGTCAATTCGGTTCACGTGTTGCAGCAGCCAGCGTGTCATCGCATAGGGCAGCAGACGAAAATACCCGCCTCCGCTGGCCGGCCAGTTACGATCGAGGAAGCGGGCCGTGGTCACCGGCACTTCGAGCAGGCCGGCACGAACCTGATGAGCAAAACGCGGGGCATCCGGCATGCCATAATGATCATGACGGATCGGATAGATGCTTGAACTGTAGCAATGACCAGCGCGCTCAAGGCAATCAAAAGCCCACAGATTGTCTTCGCCAATCGAAAAACTGGGGGCGCGGTAACCCTTAACCTGATGGCCGGACAAATCTTCGAGCAATTTCTTGGCCGATTCGATATCCGAAAAAAAAGCGGCTTCCGTCAGGTCGCTGGCGCGCTCGTGTCCATAACCGTGACTCGCCAGTTCGTGGCCCCCATCGACAATACGCCGAACGAGATGCGGATAGCGTTTGGCAATCCAGCCGAGCGTAAAAAAAGTGGCTTTCGTATCGTGACCCTCGAGCATGTGCAGTATGCGCTCGACATTGCGCTCGACGCGACAGGCCCGCGAATCCCATTGATCGCGAGGAATATAGGGAGCAAACGCCGAGACCTGGAAGTAGTCTTCAACGTCGATGGTCAGCGCATTTGTGATCGAATTACCGTGCATCCGATGCCTTCTAA
This sequence comes from Propionivibrio sp., assembly GCA_043737935.1. Taxonomy (GTDB): domain Bacteria; phylum Pseudomonadota; class Gammaproteobacteria; order Burkholderiales; family Rhodocyclaceae; genus Propionivibrio. The sequence goes on from JAYSZS010000434.1 coordinate 5,293, forward strand.
ATCACTTTCGCTTTTGAAAATGAAGTGAGATCAGCCAGTGTGCCAGATCGACAGCAATACGATCTGCTGCTTTACCGTCCCAGAATTCCGGGATACGGCCACACATGCCGCCGCCGGCCAGGATCTCATTTACCCCCTTTAAAATGACAGCACGGTCACTGCCCACCAGGGTGTTGGTGCCGTGCTCGACGGTAATCGGGCGCTCGGTATTCTCGCGGATGGTCAGGCAGGGAATACCAAGCGCCGTCGTTTCTTCCTGCATGCCTCCTGAATCGGTCAGTACCAGTTTGGCCCCGGACATCAAGCCCAGCATTTCAAGGTAACCCTGCGGTGGCAATAAAACGATGCGCTCATTGTCCACCAGATCACCCAGGACGAAGCGTTCAATGTTGGCGCGCGTACGCGGATGCAGCGCAAAGACGAGTGGCAATTTTTCCGACACCTCACGCAAGACCGCAAGCAAGGGGCGCAAGGTCTCGGCCTGGTCAACGTTCGATGGACGATGGAGGGTTACTACGGCATAACCCTGCAGTTCATTGAGCAGCGCTGTGTTGGCCCCCGCTTCGGACAAAGTCTTTGCCGGCGCATGGGCAAATTCTCGATTGGACAGCAACGAATCAATCATCACATTGCCGACGAAGCACACTCGATCCTCGGCAATACCTTCACGCCGCAGGTTATCCAGGGCGCTACGCTCGGTGGTGTAAAGCCGGTCGGCAATCTGATCAGTCAATACGCGATTGATTTCTTCCGGCATGCCTCGGTCGTAGCTGCGCAGTCCGGCTTCAACGTGTACTACAGGCACGTTTCGCTTGACTCCGACCAGCGTGCAGGCCAACGTTGAATTGACATCGCCAACGACAAGGACGCAAGACGGGTTGTAGGTATCGAGAACCGGTTCAAAACCGCGCATGACCTCAGCGGTCTGTACCGCATGCGAACCGGAACCGACACCGAGGTTGATATCGGGATGCGGCAGGCGCAGATCGACAAACAAGCGGTCGTTCATGTCCTTGTCGTAATGCTGACCGGTATGCACCAGTACTGCAGAAATGACCGGACGATGTGCAGCAAATGCACGCAGGATGGGCGCCATCTTCATGAAATTCGGTCGAGCACCGACAACGCATACCACGGGGCCAAGATCAGCAGGCCAGAGATCTGGGTTCAAGATTGATTTTCCCTTTCTGTTGGCTGACTCCTTAGGGCATTGACGAGTTGCTGCAGCAGAGTCAGCGTTGCAGCACTGCTGCGTTCGATGCGCATCATGCTGCGCTCAAGGCGAACGATCCGCTGATCGTTAAAGCCGTTTTTAAGATCGGCAATGGCTCGACTGGCTTCACCCGCAGTGCTCTCGTCCAGTTCCAGCCGGGACAAATTGAGATCAAGAATACCACTATCGGTCATACGCACCTGCGCATCTTCCAGGCGACTGACGCCGACGCTATTCTTCGAGAAAAATGTGGGAGCGAGGGTTTCTTCGCTGAGTTCCTTGGCCACCTCTTGCACATCTTCGAGCACAAATTCATTCTTGCCTGCTAGAAAACCAGATAACAGTAGGCGATCACACAGGGAGTTGATGCGCCGCGGAATTCCCCCACTGCACTCGAAAATCGCCTCGTAAGCTCCACTGTTGAACAATCGATCACTGCTGAATCCAACACAATGTAGACGGTGCTCAATGTAGGCCTGCGTGTCTTCCTGAGTCATCGGACCGATGTGACAGGCGGCGATTACCCGCTGCCGCAATTGTTGCATCTGGGGACTTTGCATGATGCCGCGAAATTCCGGTTGACCGATCAGAAAGCTCTGCAACAACGCGTGCGTTTCAAGCTGGAAGTTTGACAGCATGCGCAATTCCTCGATGGCATGCGGCGTCAGGTTTTGTGCTTCGTCCACGATGAGCAGGCAACGCTTGCCTTGCCGGGTCACATCGACGAGAAAGGCTTCAAGGGCCAACAGGACATCCGATTTGCCAAGACCCCGGGTCCGAATACCGTAGGCGGCAGCCACCATGCGCAATGTATCTTCCGCGTCAAGCTGGGTACTGACCAGTTGCGCCGCCACCACTTTTGCCGAATCCAGCGTGCTCAACAAACCGCGAACAATCGTCGTTTTTCCGGCACCCACTTCACCGGTGACTACGATAAACCCTTCGTTCTGGTGCACACCATATTCAAGATAGGCAGTGGCGCGTCGATGCTGTTTACTGGCAAAATAAAAAGCCGGGTCGGGGTTGAGCTGAAAAGGCTTGCTGGTCAAGCCATAAAATGATTCGTACATAATGGTGGCAGGCTAAAACTGGTGGAACAGCGTACCGGTCAAAGCATTCTCGGTGTAGTTCTTTGTACCATCCGCAGTTACCCGTCGCGCATTGAGACCGGCGCTGGTTTTCGGTCCCAACTGGGTCAAAAAATTCAGACTCATCAGTTGCTGTGTTGTTTCAAGGTTGTTAAGTCCGTTGCCTTTGCTATTGGAGCGGGCAAACGTTGCGCCAAGCGTGGACAGTGGCGTCAGCTGGTGCGACCAGTTGACGCTGGCGGCGAGCTGATCGACATTATTCTGGCTTGGTCCACTAGCAATGGGAAGCACCTGGTTAAAAACCGACAAATTCTGCGTATTGTTTTGTGTTGCCGAGAAAGTCACAGTATTTCTAACGCCGAGCAAAGCAAACGAGATTAGCCTGAGTTGCTGCACTACCGCCTGATTGGTCTGGAAACCTCCCTGAAGATTGGCACGGGGAGAATTCAATGCCAAGTTGTTGGCACAGGCGTCCCTTTGGGCCGGTGTGAGTGAAGAACACCGCGGATCTGCCGAAAAGATAGTAACCAATAGATCGTTGTTTGCTCCAAGACCCACATTCCCCTGACTTTGCGTTGATGTCGCCTCTTTACTCGCACTCATTGTCCACGCCGTACGAGCCGTACGATGCGAAAAATTGAAGGTATTACTGGGCCCAAAGAAACGATTCACACGCTTGAATTCCATCTTGGTACGCTCGGTCGGCGACCATGCCAAACCGTAGCCATTAGAGTTATTGGTCTGCTTATTAACGCTGTCAAAATTCTGTTCCTCTCTCCCTCCGATAAGAGAAACCTGGAACTGGGGATTGACCTGGTAAGTCAGTGCTACATTAACCCGGTTATCTTCCTTGGTACGCAAGTTACCTTGATCGGTGCTCACCGTATTGATATAAGCCGACCAGCCAAGACTTGCCAGACGCGTATTGCCCTGTAAGCTCCCGAGCCATGTCTGGGTTGTTGAATCATAGGTATTGCCGGCTTGCGAACCAGTGCTGCTCAAGCTATAGCGCAACTGATAGTCGGCAAAACTGCCGAATGAACCGCGAATAAAGGGAGAAAGCTGGTAGGTCGAAGCCTCGGTGATATTGTTGTTTACGTTGGTATTAATGCTGGAGGTTAGGGGAGCAGCACCAAAGGGTGAAATAGCCTGCTGGTAAATGTTGCCAGTGGCATCAATGAACAGCCAGTTTTCCACTGCCTCGAGGGTCCCGAAGGCATTCAGCGAGTTCTGCGTCTGGTTGTTTTTGGCATCAGCAGTATAAAACAGATTGTTCATCATATAGTTTAAGCGCAGTTTTGCGCGACCACCCGAGCCATCGATACTGATGCCCGGCGCGATGTTGGTAATCAGAGAGCTTTGTGTATTTGACGAACTCAAGTTGAGGTTGTCAGTCGCTGTTACGTTAACAGCGAGTGTCGGCGTGATTGTCCAGTTTCCGGCAAAAACCGGTAGCGTGACGCAACCCATGGATAGAACAAGGAAAATCAGCCTTTGGGGGCCAATAACAGAATTGCGTTTAGTTACCATCGCCGTAACCATAGCCATAACCATTGCCGTAACCATAGCCGTAACCATAGCCGTCCGGAGCAAATGATTTTGCCCCATTAAGCAGCATGAGTTTTACCGGGCAGCCTTTAATGGTAGCCAGCGCACTCATGATCTCGGAATGCGTACCACTTTCTGCCCTGACTACAACAACAATCTGACCCATGTGTGAAGCCAGTGTCCTGGCCTCGGTGGTAACCAGAAGTGGCGGGGAATCAAAAATGATGATCCGGTCAGCGTAGCGACTGGCCATTTCTTCCAGCAATCGAACCATGGCATCACTGGCCAGCAGTTCAGTGGCTCGCGGATGCGATGTTCCACTCGGCAGGATGGTCAGTTTCTCAACATTGGTGCGCAACAAGACCTGAGGCAATTTAACCGTATCATCGACCAGAACATCCAGCAATCCACGCGCCGGGGGCAAACCCAGCCGTTTCAGCAAGGTGGGCCTGGCCACATCGGCATCGACCAACATCACCGTGTTATCCAGTTCCATGGCTATGCTCATGGCAAGATTGGCTGCAGTAAAGGTTTTCCCCTCTCCTGGCATCGCACTCGTCACCATGATCAGGTTGCCATCCTTGATCGCGGATGCGCCCTTGCCCATGGCGTTGTCAATCAATGGCCGCTTGATAACCCGGTACTCATCCGCTAGCTGGGATCGCGGCGCATCGGGACGAATGATGCCAGCCGCTGAAAGCATATCCAGATCCAGTTCAACGCGCCTCGACATGGCCATTTCGGGCGACTGTAGAACTTCCGGCGCCTCGTGTTTGGCTGGAAAGGGCAACTCTTCCGAATGTACTGGCGGTGGCGTCTGCTCAACCATCTGCGCAGAGACAGTCTCTACAGCCGGGGAAGGTATAGCAACCCCCGCCTGGCGCAGTTGCTCCAATCGTTGTGCCGCTTGTTCAATGAGGCTCATCGTTATTCCTCAAGCAGTACGGATTGAAAAGACAAACAGGAAGGCAATCCCCACCGCATAGATGCCTACAAGTGATGCAAAAGCCCCGATAAATCGCTTGAGATCCCTTTTCTCCTTCAGTCTTTCCACTTCGACCACCTGCCTTGAAACCGTCCCGAGCAAGGGCAGTCCGCTTACTTCACGCAAAGCGCGCGCATCGAAAAATACAGGGCGGATCTGGCTCACCGCAAAGGGCACGAAAAGACCTGCACCCAGGGCCAGAGCCAGGGTCAAAGGGAAAAGCAGAAGTCGATTGGGCGAAACCGGCCGCGGAGAAACTCGCGGCGGATCGATCAGGCGGAATTCAACCCCGCCAGTACTGGCATCCATTTCGCCGGACATTGTTGCCGACTCACGCCGTGAGACCAGACTTTCGTAGTTCTTCTTGTCGATCTCGTAATCCCGATTGAGCTGGGTGAATTGAGCCTCAATTTGTGGAATCATTTTCACCGAGTCCTTCAGCCGGTCGTAACGTGACTGATACTCGGCCACCCGGACACGCAAGGAAGCCACAGCCGCCTCGTTTTCGGCGAGGGAGACCTTGAGTTGCTGAAAAACCGGGTTGTTATTGACCAGAGAACCCGGGCTGGAGGGAGCGATCTTTTTCCGGGCAGTAATTTCCTCCCGCTTTTGATCTTCCAGATCCTTGATCAGGCGCCGCGTACTGACAACGTCAGGATGCTTTTCGGTATAGCGTTGCAACAATCCATCAAGGTTGCGTTTCATGGTATCGATCCGCCCATCGATCTCGGGTACCGAAACGCCGGCAATCGGTTCGGGGGTATCCGGTAACAATACAGGTTCCTCTCCGACGATCTGACGCTTGAGCGCATCACGGGAATTTTCCGCCTCGCGCAGTTCAAGCTTGGATTGTTCAAGTGCGGCACTGACTTCACCGAGGCGACCAAAATAATCCTTGCCGTCGGCAGACTGCAATGCAAGGTTCGTGAGCTTGAACTCCTTAAGACGGTTCTCCCCTTCTTCGAGTTTTTTCTGATAAATCTGAATCTGGTCATCAATGAATTTCTTGGCGGTATCGGTATCCTTGCGATTGTCGCCTAGGCTGGATTCAACAAAGATGGACGCCAGCGACTGAACCACCCGCTTTGCCTTTTCCGGATCCTGGTCGTCATAGGCCAGCGTATAGAGATTGTCACGCGAAGTGCTTTTGATAGACAGCGACTTCATCAAGCCCTCAGCCAGAGCGTCCTGTGCTTCCTTGGATTTGATATTGAGATCAAGATCGGACATGCGAATCAACTTATCTACATTGGGACGGCTGATCAGTGTCCGGCTCAGAATCATGATCTGCTGTTCGAGGTTGGGCTGAATCGCCAAACCGGCCATCAGCGGCTTGAGTATGGACTGGGTATCCACAAAAATACGCGCCGAGGCTTCATATTTTGCTGGAATACGGAAAACTGTAACGACGCCTATCGCCGCGACAATCCAAGCGACTATCAGCCCAAGCCAGCGATGCTTCCACACCCCTCTCAGAATTGTTATTGCTTGTCTGAATAATTCATCCATCGGATTCAGTTTATTTTCGTTAGTAAATTAGAATAAAACTGCTGCGTCCGAAGACGCCGCTAATTTCAAGTGAGATTAAATCAAAACCAACTGCGTGGAATGATGAGCACGTCGCCCGGCTTCATTTCCACATTGGCCGATACATCGCCGCGTTTGATCAGATCCCCGACACGCACCCTGTACTGCTTGTTTCCTTCGGATGAGCGTAGCAGTGTTGTCGCATTACCGTCAGAAAAATCGGTCAGCCCACCGACAACGATCATAACATCGAGCACGGTCATGTTTTGCTTGTAAGGCAGGGTCTGCGGTTTAGACGCCTCTCCCACCACGCGGATCTGTTCGCTATAAGGACCAACAAAGCCGGTAACGATAACCGTAACAACCGGATCGCGAATGAACTGGCCGAGCGCCGCCTCAATATCGCGGGCAAGCGACGTAGGATTCTTGCCCATCGCCGGCAGATCTTCAACCAGTGGTGCTGTAATCTTCCCATCCGGTCGTACCGGGACAGACATCGATAGCTCAGGATTGCGCCACACCACGATATTGATATTATCCCCCGGGCCGATAATGTAATTATAGTCAGGCGAAGCCGCCATGGGAGGTGCAGGCGGATAACTGGAACAAGCGAAGAGCGAAGCCCCTAACATCCCGATCAAGACCCAACGCAACGCGATAATCACACCGCCATTCTGACTGACAAACATACCATTCTCCTTTAATCGGCTAATGCTCATGTAACCCGGATAATTCAAAAAAATGTGATACTAGCGGAAAAATACCACCAGCAGGGGTTTGCAGACTCAATAATTATGCCGCAACAATTAAAAACACCTGATTTTTGTAGTCAAAACACGACAATTACAGAACTTGCATACGGCTCTCTCTCGTGTAAACTGATGGCACTTCGCTATTACTCATATGAAAAATACGCGTGACGTGCTTTGAATAATTATGGTTTCGGGGAAATCCTTGATTGAATATTTTTTGCTTTTTTCCTTGTAGCCTACTCATGGCTTACTGATCAGAACAGAATCAGGATAATTATATTTATGCAATCAGAAAGCCAACTAATTCACACACCTGGGTATTTTTTTAGGAATTCTGACATTGTCTGCCCGTCGATCGCGATCCTTGGCGAACGACGCTGTGACAAAAACCGGCTTTCCGCTAACGACAGCATTCTCGTTGTTCGGGAGGGTTTTCATGTCCGCGTTGCAGACACTGAAGAAAGGCATAACGAGGTAAGTGCGCTGATACGCCGGATGTATTCCTGGCGCGGCTATCGACTTGACAAGCCCGATTCAAGCCCCCGCCTCAACCATATAACCCTGCAAGCTTGCAAAGGTAACGACACGCTCGGTACCTTGTCCCTGAATGTCGATACAGAAAACGGGTTGCTCGCTGATGATCTTTATTGCAGGGAAATCGATGTCTTGCGCAGGCGCGCAGATAACGTATGCGAACTGACCGGGTTCGCCGTCAGTCCACAATTGGGCTCTAATGAATTGCTGGCAACCCTTTTTCATCTCATGCATATAATGGCTCGCCACTTGCATCGCGTCACCGACGCCGTGATTGAAGTCAATCCACGCCATGCGCCTTATTATCAGCGTCTTCTCGGTTTCAATCAGATCGGGTATAAAAAAACATGCAAACGCGTCAACGCCCCGGCGGTGCTGTTGCACATTGAAGCGCATTTTATCGAAGAACAGATCGCTCGCCACGCCGCTTGCCCCGAGCAAACAGAATATTCACTCTATCCCCATTTTTTTTCCAGCCACGAAACCGAGTTCCTGCGTCGGCGATTGCAGGAGATGAGCCATTTGCTTCCGGCATCGCGGCAAAAATACGGCTGAATAATCGGGGACCTGGTGAAGTCCATCGCCCCTGCATCCACGATACCCATTATGAATATATTATAGTTGCAGAAAAGTTCAAAAAATGCAATTTCAACGTTATGGAACAGGTGCATTAAAACTTGGCGCCTCTGGTCACTGGGCTTATTAGCCGTGATTCAGCTACGCCGATGCTGCAAGGGTTAGATTATGAAAAGATGCTTCAAATGCCTGATACCCGACGCCGTTCCCGGTATATCGCTATCTTTAGACGGCATTTGCGATCTCTGCCACAACAGCGGGCTGCTGGCATCCGAGACAGCCAAAGAAGAGGCAAACCGCCAGGTGTACGAAGCCGATTTCGAAAAAACCCTGGCGCAATGCAAAAGCCAGGGCGAATATGACTGCCTGGTTCCGCTGAGCGGCGGAAAGGACAGCATCTATCTTCTTTACCGGCTCAAGGTCGAGTGCAAGCTCAAGGTGCTGGCCTTCACCGTTGACGTAAATATTCCCGCACTGGCTTGGGACAACATCCGTCGCGCACTGGCCAGGCTCAACATCGACCACATTACCTACTCCCCCTCGAATGATTTCTACGAGAGAACTTTCCGTTATCTGCTGCGCAACCAGGAAGAACGTGGTGCCGTTTACACCATTTCCTACGTTTACGCACCGCTTTTCGAAGGCGACGCCATCAAGTTGGCCATCGAGAAAGGCATCCCACTGGTGCTGGCGGGATATTCGCCTGGTCAGCCCGAACCCGAGCGCATGCTCTACGAGTTTTCGCGCAAGCTGATTTGCGAGACGGACTGGACGCCGCCCGAACTGGCAAGTTGCGGCGAGTTCAGTGCCGATGATCTTGGCCGCTTTTTCAAGCCGGGAGACTATCCGGCGGGAACGCAATTCCCGCGCTACCTCGCCCCTTTCCATGCGTGGCCCTACAACCAGGAAGAGATCATGCGCAAGGTTGTCGAACTCGGACTGGTTGCCACCAGTAAACATGCCAATCCAATCCACAGCAACTACCCGATCAACTGGCTGCTGATGTATTCCGACCTGCGCACTTTCGGCTACAACCCCTATGCGCCTGAATTCTCGGCACTGATCCGGCGCGGCAAGGCCAACCGCAACTACTGGCGCATCATGGGACCGCTGGTCGATTTCATGATACGCAAGCGGCTCGGTCCGGGCCGTGAAGTGACGCGCAGCCTCAACTGGCTCGGGCTAACAACCAACGAGCTGTGCATTACCAAACCCTATGGCGCCTACGACCCGATTATGGGGCCGGCCTGAGCGATGGCGATTCACGCCTGGCACGGTTGAATCAGCTCGTGGGGAACGATGATGAACCTAAAAAACGCAATGAACGTAATACCGATATCGTAGTCCTCGTAGTCCTCGTAGTCCTCGTAAGCCTCGTAGGCCTCATCCCCAGCCCTTTTACGCTGTTCGCTCCGGCAAGCACGGAGATAAGTTCGAAATATAAGTCAGGGAAGAAGTTACGCCTTTTTCCAATATGCCCCGACCACGGGTTTCCGCGTAGCGTGCCCGAAGATTCGCCTGTAACTTGAGTGATTATCGGCGAGAACAATCGCGCTGGCGGCGCCGACGCGCGAACCGGAGTTAATTGATTCGGTTGTGGCGTTCATGGGCCATGGCGACCGATCAAGTCATTGAGTACGTGCGGCAGCACATTTGCTCTGTACCCACGTATTGAAAGTCGGTGGGGGTGACCTTCGCAGCCCCGTTCGATTCGATGCCCGAAGTCGGCTTAATGGATGCTTGTTAGGGAATCACCGAACAAGTCATCGCAGCCAGGCGGCGGCAAAAAATTAGGACGACATTGTGAAGCAAAAGCAGTTTTTATCGAATAAACGAGCGTTC
>JAYSZS010000435.1:0-3009 GCA_043737935.1 Propionivibrio sp.
TCTTGGCCAGTGTCTTGGCGATGGCCATGAACAGGCTGGCCGGGACGCCCTTGCCGGAAACGTCGCCGACCATGAAGCACAGATGTTTCGCGTCGATCATGAAAAAATCGTAAAGATCGCCGCCGACGTCGCGCGCCGGTTCAAGCAGCGTCGCCAGCGAGAAGCGCTGCTCGCCGGCAAAAAGCCGCGTTGCATCGGGCAGCGGACCAAGCTGGATGCGCCGTGCAGCGGCCAGTTCGCCGGCCGCCAGCGCCGCATTCACGCGCAGGCGCTGGCGGTCTTCCTCGAGCAGCCGGGTCTGCCGGTCGATCTCGATCATCGCGCTTGAAATCAGGCTGCCGAGCACGGCGGAAAGACCGATGAACGTCGACGCCGAGTCGAACATCAACCCGCTGCTGTAGAACAGGAGGTAGCCGAGCGAAATGATCAGTACGTTCAGGCCCATCACAACCCACGTCGGCGCACGTGCCGACTTTTGCAGCACCAGCGCGACCTTGCCATCGGTGCGCGGAATGAACACGATCATGATCAATCCAATCAGTGACATTGCCATTGATTCCAGCCACTTCATCCACCATGGCCGCAGGATGAAGCGGCCGTCGAACAGGCTCTCGATCAATTGCGCCTGGATCTCGACACCGGGTAGCAGATCGCCCAGGGGGTCATGCGCATGTCCAACAGGCCCGAGCCGGTCAGCCCGATCAGCACCAGTTTGCCGGCCAGCCGCTCGGGGGGGACCTTGCCCGCCAGCACGTCGACCGCCGACAGGGTGCGCGCAGCGTTAACCTTGACAGGCGCAAAATACAGCCACACTTCGCCATTGCGTTGCGTGGGTACCCGCAACTCGGCAACCTGAACGGCGGCTATGCCCTGCCTCCCAACCTCCACTTCCAGGGCCGACGATGCGCTGGCCACACGCAGCATTTCCATGGCCAGTCCGGGCACCGGCTGCTCATTGACCGCCAGTATCAGCGGCACCCGGCGAACGACTCCCCCGTCGTAGCGGGAAACCGTGAGCAGCGCCTGGCCGTGCGCTGCGGCCTGCAATTCGGGCAGGCTGGCTAATACATAAGGGAAGTTTTTCAGATAGTGCAGCGCGTCGCCGCCGACAACGGTAAGTGGAACCGTGCGCATCCCCGAGCAGGTGCTGTAAGTGGCGAAATCAAAACCGGTGGCTCCGAGTACGCGGGGCACCGCGTGCAGCGACTGTGCCAACCGGGTCTCGTGGCTCGGCAGACGCTCCAGGGCACGCACCAGAGCCGCCTGCTCCGGAGGCAGATTGGCGGCCACGCGAGTCGGCGAGGTCTGATCCGGTTCCGGCATGTACATGTCGAGCCCGACGGCTGCGGGCCGATGTTTGCCAATGGCATCGATCAGGTCGGCCAGCCGGTTGCGCGGCCACGGCCATTGACCCAGCTGTTTCAGGCTTTGTTCATCGATGGCGACGAGGGTGACCGGCTGTGACTCCGGCTGGCGCGGGAACGTGCGCTGATAACCGTCGAACAGGAACTGGCGCCCGGCCGTGAAAGGATGGGCGGCGATTTCCATGGCCTGACCGGGCAGCGACCCGCTCCACCAGGCCGGCAGATCGGCTTCGCTGATCACGCTGGCCAAGAGCATCCAGAGCAGAATTCCTGCAGCAACCGGGCGTCCCTGCCCGGCCAGGAAGATTTTCTTCAGCCGGCCGAACAATACCTTCAAAGCGTCAGTTCCAGCCCATCCCAGGCGGAAAGCACCTCGACCGCATGGCCGTCACGCGTAATTTCCTCGAAGCGACAGGTCTCACCGAGCACCTGCTCGATGCGCCCATCGTCGTAGGCCGGCTCATGATGAAACATGACCAGCCGTCGAGCACGCGCCATCTGGCACAGTTCGACGCCGACAATATTGCTTGAATGCCCCCAGTCGGCCTTGACCGAAATGGCATCGGCCAGTGAATACATGGCATCGAAAATGACGGCATCGGCGTTGGCAAAGAAATCGACAAAAGCAGCGCATTCGGCTTCGTCTTCGAGTCGGTGCTCGGAGTCCGTCGAATAAATGACGCTCTTGCCCTCGTGCTCGAAACGCCAGCCGTAGGAATCGCCGGCATGACGCTGAAGTTTGGCCCGCACCGTCAGGCCGGCGATCGAATACGGCGTGTCCGGCTGCAGGACATCGAAACGGATGGCGGCGCCCAGTTGCTCAAAATCGACCGGAAACGAGGGTCCGCGCTGCTGGCGGCGAAAGGCATACTCGACGTTTTCATGACAGGAATGGACAACAATGCGATTGCCGGGAATGTAGATCGGGGTAAAAAACGGAAACCCCATGATGTGATCCCAGTGCAGATGCGACATGAAGACATGGTAGGTCTGCGGCTTGCCCGGCCCGAAGCGCTCGATCATCGACTGACCGAACGGGCGCGCGCCACTGCCCATATCCAGGACAACAAACTCCTCGCCGCCGATATCGATCTGTACGCAACTGGAGTGCCCACCATAGGTGCCGGCGATGTCGAAACCGAGACCATCGATGTAAGCCTCGATATCGGCGCGGTGATCGAGACGACGATCCCGCGCGCCCTGGACGGCCTCGATCATTTTGGCCCGAATGTCTGCCGTGGTTAGTGAACCCGGGATCGACCCGCGGGTCCCCTAGAAGCGGATTTTCATTGGGCCAGCTCCGCGGCTGCAACTTCAACGCTGTCGTAAACATTGAAGACGAGGTTGAAACGGCTGATCTGAAACACCTCCGAAACCACCGGAGACAGCGCCGCAATGGTGATCCGGCTGTTCTGTGCCTTGACCTGCTTGGCGGCGAGCATCAAGGCGCGCAAGCCGATGCTGCTGACGTAATCGACTGCGCCAAAGTCGAGCACCAGCGCTTGCCCCTGAGCGCTGCAATCGTTCAGGTACGGCGCCAGGGCCTGCTGGAAATCCGCTGCACGGGCGTGGTCGATACGCCCCTCAACGGACAGCACGCGCACCGTACCGATATCGCGACAAGTCAGCTCCATGAAAACCTCAA